>CAYZYK010000005.1:0-37942 GCA_964482615.1 uncultured Candidatus Saccharibacteria bacterium | reverse complement strand
ATAAACCTTTCAGATATTGACAATAAATTAATATACTATAATATGAGCAGTGGGAAAAACTGCTCTTTTATAACCTTTCAGAAGGGAGAGGAAAATGACTAGCATAAAATGTCAGTGTGGAAATAATCTTATTTTTGATGATACTTTGCTTGAGAATTTATCTGGAACTAGCTTAAATCTCAGATGTTCAAAATGCAAAAAAACAACTAAATTAACAGTAGGCCCGCCCGAAAAAAGACCCAGGTTTGGAGACTTATCTTTTCAAAACGAAGTAGATGAACAAGAAGAACAAGAAGAACAAGAAAAAAGGAGGGAAGATTTATTCGGAATAACAAATGGTGATTTTTGAGGACCCGCAACCCAATTGCGGATTTTCTTATTTTGACCTTAAATTTAAAATAAAGTAGAATAAAAACATATATATGACAACTAAAAAAGAATTAAGAAAAACTCGGCTAGAAAAACTAAAAGCCGTTGAAAAAGCCAGACTTTCTCCTTTTCCTTCAAAGACAAAAAGAACTCATACTATCCAAGAAGCTTTGGATAATTTCTCTAAATTATTAAAACAAAAGAAAGAAATAGTTTTAACGGGGAGAATAAGGGCTCAAAGAACTCATGGGAAAGCAACTTTCATAGATATTGAAGATAATACGGGAGAAATTCAGGGTTTTTTGGGTGAAGCAAGTGTGGGCCCTAAGGGGTATAAATTCTTCTTGGACAATTTTGATATAGGAGATTTTATTGAATTGAAAGGAGTTTTGTTTTTAACCAAAAAGGAAGAAAGAACAATAAAAACCCGTGATTTTAAAATGTTGGCTAAAAGCTTACTTCCTTTACCAGATAAATGGCATGGCTTGAAAGATGTTGAGGGAAGATACAGGAAAAGATACCTGGATCTTCTTTTTTCTGAAGAGGTCAGAGAAAAATTTAAAATAAGATCTGAAGTAATAAAAGAAATCAGGAGTTTTCTTGAGAAGAAAGATTTTCTTGAAGTTGAAACTCCTATTTTACAACCTATTTATGGTGGGGCTACTGCTCGTCCTTTCAAGACTCATTTAAATGCTCTGAATATGGATCTTTATTTAAGAATATCTCCTGAGCTTTATTTGAAGCGTTTAATGGTCGGAGGACTTGAGAAGGTTTATGAAATCGGGAAATGTTTTCGAAACGAAGGAATGGATAAGTCTCACAATCCAGACTTTACTATGCTTGAGTTTTATCAAGCTTATGCAGATTACAAAGATTTAATGAAAACAACCGAAGAAATGTTTGAAACTATTTTAAAGAAAGTATTCGGGAAATTAAAAATTGAATACAATGGTAAAAAAATAGATTTTAGAACTCCCTGGCCCAGAGTCGAGTTTTCTGATCTTCTAGCTAAGTATGCTGATATTAAATTGGAAGAAATCCATGTTGATGCTTTGAGGAAAGAAGCAAAAAAACTTGATATTACTTTGGAAAAAGGAGATACTAAAGCGAATTTAGCAGATAAGATATATAAGAAGTGTTGTCAATCTAAAATTATTCAACCAACCTTTATTATCCACCATCCTCTGGGTTCTGCTCCTTTAGCTAAGGCTTCTGAAGACAATCCTTTAAAACTGGAGAGATTTCAGTTGGTTGTAGCTGGTTTTGAAATAGTTAATGCCTTCTCTGAGCTCAACGATCCAATTGAACAGAAGAAAAGATTTAAAGAACAGGAAAAGATTTTTAAGGAAGGCTTTGAGGAAGCTCAGAGAATGGATAAAGATTTTATTGAGGCTTTAGAATATGGCATGCCACCTACTGCTGGATTCGGAATGGGAATAGACAGATTGGTTGCTTTGTTGACTGACTCTAATTCTTTGAGAGAGGTGATATTATTTCCCACAATGAAACCCAAAGATAAAAAATAACTTTTAATATGTTAGATATAGATTTTATTCGCCAAAACAAAGATAAGGTTAAAGAAGGTTGCAAAAATAAACAAACAGACTCTAAAATTGTTGATAAGCTTTTGGAGGTTGATAAGAAAAGAAGAAAAATTATTGGAGAATACGAGAGAATACAAGCAGAAAAGAATAAAGCAAACAAAAAGATTTCTGTAGTTTCAGAGAAAGAAAAAGAAAAGATAATAGGAAAAATGAAAGAGGTTGATAAAAAAGGGGATAATTTAAAAGAAAAACTTAAAGAAATTGAAGACAAATTTAACGAATTGATGCTTAAAATTCCTAATCTTCCCTTGAATAATATTCCTGTTGGTAAAGACGAATCAGAAAATGTTGTAATTAAAAAAGTGGGGGAGATCACAAAATTTGATTTTAAACCAAAAGATCATTTGGAGATTGGAGAAAAACTTGATCTGATTGATACTGAAAGAGCAGCTAAAGTTTCTGGGTCAAGATTCGCTTATTTAAAAAATGAAGCTGTTTTACTTGAGTTTGCTTTGATTAGTTTTGCTTTTGATACCCTTCTTAAGGAAGGTTTTACCCCTGTTGTTCCTCCGGTAATGATAAGGCCAGAAATTGGAGAAGAAATGGGTTATCCTGAACAATTTGACGGGAAAGAAGCCTACTTTGTGCTAGAAGATAATTTATTCCTGGTGGGAACCTCAGAGCAATCTGTGGGTCCCCTGCACAAAGATGAGGTTTTGGAGGAGGAAGAATTGCCAAAAAGATATTTGGGATTTTCAAGTTGCTTTCGGAGAGAAGCTGGCTCTTATGGTAAAGATACCCGAGGTATTTTCCGGGTTCATCAATTTGATAAGGTGGAAATGTTCAGTTTTACAACCCCCAAAGACTCAAAGAAAGAGCATCAGTTTTTGTTGTCTTTGGAAGAGAAATTGATGCGGGCCTTGCAGATTCCCTACAGAATAAGTCAGATGTGTACTGGAGATTTGGGAATGCCTGCTGTAGCAAAATATGATATTGAATCTTGGATTCCTTCCCAAAAATGTTACAGGGAAACCCATTCAACCTCAAATTGTACTGATTTTCAAGCAAGGAGGTTGAATACACGTTACAGGAGAAAAAAAGACAATAAGTTGGAATTTGTTCATACTTTAAACGGAACAGCTTTTGCTGTGGGTAGAACCCTAATTGCTATCTTGGAGAATCACCAGCAGAAAGATGGAAGCGTGAAGGTACCCAAAGTTTTACAAAAATATGTTGGTTTCAAGAATATTAATCCTAAATGACTTTTTTTAAATGGATAGTTTAATTATTTTTCATGGTTGGGGAAGTTCAAAAGAAAAATGGCAAAAAGTAAAAGAAAAAATTGAGCTAGAAGGCATTGAAGTTAAAGTACCCGATCTTCCGGGTTTTAAACCAGAGAATAAATTGAAAAGAACTTGGACATTAGACGATTATGTTCAGTGGACAAAGGAATTTTCTGAAAAAGAGAATAGATTTTTTTTATTAGGACATTCTTTTGGGGGAAGAATCGGAATAAAGTTTGCACAAAAGTATCCTGAAAAAATTAAAGGGTTAATACTAGTTTCTGCTGCTGGGATTAAAAAACCAGCTTCTTTTTATCATAAAATATTGAAAAAAGGGGCAGAAACTATGAAAAAACTAAAAATTGAAGAGATACCGTTTTTGAAAGGAATTTGGGAATTTTTACGTAAATTTTTTTACAGATACATTTTAAGAAAAACTGATTATTATGAAACAAGTGATTTTTTAAGGGAAACAATAAAAAAGGTTTTAGAAGAAGATTTAACTCCCTTATTAGATAAGATTAAGGCACCTACTTTTATTATTTGGGGGAGAAAAGATAAAATAACCCTCCTGGAAGATGCTTTTTTAATGAAAAAGAGAATTAAGAAATCAGAACTTGTTGTTCTGGATAATTTAGGGCATGCACCTCATATTAAAGACCCTGAGAAACTAGCTCAAAAAGTTATTCAATTTATATTAAAAAGATAAACTATGTTTTCTGTAATAACTCTTTTTTGGCTTACAAGGACATCTAAGATTTTACTTTTCTGGCTTTATTTCTGGCAGCTTAAAGAATATCATTTGGGGAGATTGTTTGCTCATTTTAAAACCTATAAAGGAAAGAAACTTATTTTCGATCCTTTATTGTTTTTTAAATTAGTATTGGTTGTTTGTTTCTTTTTATCTGAAACTGTATTTTTTGTTTTTCCTTTAATTTTGTTCTTGCTTTATTTCATAGAAACTCTTTTCTTTTTGAGATCTTTTTTCGGGAAAAAAGTGAAAAAACCTATTTTAACTAAAAAAACCTCGGTTTTAATCTTTTTTGGTTTTCTTGTTCTGGTTTTATTTCCTCTGATCCTTTATTTTTCTTTGAGAAATATCTTTTGGTTCAGTTTCGGTTTATTAATTTTTGATATTTTAACTCCCAAAATTGTTTCAATTATTGTTTTGCTTTTTCAACCGTTCGTTTTTTTGATGAAAAAAAGAATTTTAAAAAAAGCAAAAGAGAAAATTAAAAGACAAAAAAACTTAACTGTTATTGGAATTACAGGTAGTTTCGGAAAAAGTTCAACTAAAGAATATTTAGCTGCTGTTTTATCTTCAAAGTTTAAAGTTCTCAAAACAAGAGAAAACCAGAACTCTGAAATAGGAATTGCTCGTTGTATTTTAAACGAATTAAAGAAAGAACATCAAATCTTTGTTTGTGAAATAGGAGCTTACAACAAAGGAAAGATAAAAGAAGTTTGTGGGGTAATTAAACCTAAAATTGGGATTTTAACTGGAATAAATCAACAACACATGGTAACTTTCGGTTCCCCAAAAAATATTGTTGAAGGTAAATATGAATTAATAGATTCTTTGCCAGAAGATGGATTAGCTTTCTTTAATGGAGAAAACAAGTATTGTAGAGAGCTTTTTGAGAAGACAGAAAAAGAAAAAAGATTGTATAAGTTTTCAAACGTTAGAGATATTAGAGTTACAAAAGATAATCTTTATTTCAAGTATGATTCAGTAGATTTTAAGATAGATGCTTTGGGTAAACAAAGCATTTTGAATATTTTGGCCTCTTTTTCTGTTGCTCGGGAACTGGGAATGAACATTAGGGAAATTAAAGAATCTTCAAGAGAAATTAAACAAGAACAATCAGGAGCAATTCTCTTTAGAAATAGAACTGGTTTAAGCGTTATTGATTCAAGTTATTCAGCTAACCCTACTGGGGTTCTGTCTCATCTTGAACATCTTAAATTGTGGCAAGGTAAAAAAATAGTTGTTATGCCCTGTTTGATTGAACTTGGAAAATCATCAAAGAAAGTTCACCAGAAAATAGGGGAGAAAATAGGTAAGATTTGTGATTTAGCTTTTATCACAACAAAAGATAGATTTAGAGAAATTAAAAATGGTGCTGCAAAAAGCGGAATGAAAGAAGAAAATATTTTATTTCTCCAAAGTCCATACAAAATCTTTGAAAAAATTAAAATTTTTCGGGGAAAAGAGGATGTAGTTCTTTTAGAGGGAAGAATTCCCAAAGAAGTAATTAAGTTGCTGAGCGATTAATAAATTAAGCTAAAAAAAGGGGGTGCCGCATTCCAAAGAACCTAGCACCCTGACTAACTTGGGTTGTCTTTTTATGAAAATACTATCTAAAAGAGTGTGAAAGTACTATGTTATAGAGCCAAAAAAGAGTTGCCCAAAAAAGGACAAAAATGCATCCGTAAATCATTAGTTCAAGACATCTAACGAGATATTTAATCAGTCTTTTTTCTTGCTCACTCGTCATTATTTCTCCTTTCTTGAAGTAACAATTTACTATAAGTATAATCGCAAAAATAAAACTTTTTGTCAATTAAACTATATATGTTTTCACAAACTCACTGGTTAAAACCAATTTCTATATCTTTATCGCCTAATACAGAAAAAGATGACATTCTTTTAGCTTTTAAATTAATTTTTCAGTGTTGGAGATGGAAAAAGGGGAAAGCAACAGGAAAATTTGAAGAGAATTTTAAAAAATATCTTTCAATTAAAGAAGCCATTTCCTTTAATAGTGGAAGATCTTCTTTTCTTGCTATTTTGAAATCTTTAGATCTTAACCTGGGGGAAGAAGTTTTACTTCAGGGTTTCACTTGTAATGCTGCTTCAAACCCTATAATCTGGGCTGGATTAAAACCTGTTTATGTTGACTGTGATAAAGATTCTTTCAACATTGATGTTGAAGACTTAAAAGGGAAAATTACCAAAAGAAGCAAAGTAGTTGTTGTACAACATACCTTTGGATTACCAGCTGATATGGATAAAATTTTGAAAGTTTGTGAAGAAAACAATTTAATTTTGATTGAAGATTGTGCTCATTCTCTGGGGACTTATTACAGAGATAAAAAGATTGGTACTTTTGGTAAAGCAGCTTTTTTCAGTTTTTCCCGCGATAAGGTTATATCGTCTGTTTATGGAGGAATGGTCGTGACAGATAATGAGAACCTAGCTTCAAGAGTAAGAGAATTACAGAGAAAATGGGGATATCCTTCTTTTTGTTGGATTTTACAACAACTTTTTCATCCTGTTTTAATGAACTGGTTAATTTTGCCAACTTATCGTTTCTTTGGTAAATACTTGTTGGTTCTTTTCCAATGGTTAAGGATTTTATCTAAAGCTGTTCATTGGAAAGAAAAAAGGGGTAAGAAACCAAGTTATTTCCCGAAAGCTTTACCTAATGTTTTGGCTTTGTTGGCTCAAAATCAGTTTAAAAAATTAAAAAGATTTAACAAGCATAGAAAAAAAATAGCTGAAATTTACTTTGAAAAAATAGAAGATTCTTCCTTTGAACTACCGAGAGAATTTGAAGAAAGAGAGAATATTTTTTTGAGATTTTCTATTAAACATAAAAAAGCTCACGAGATAATAAGGAAAGCTTGGTCAAAGAATCTTTTAATAGGGGATTGGTACAAGACCCCAATTGCTCCAGATGATACAAAACTGGAGAAAGTATTATATAAGAAGGGTTCCTGTCCCATTGCCGAAGAGTTATCTCAAACTACCTTTAATCTACCAACTCATATTAATATTTCAGAGAAAGAAGCAAAAAAGGTTATAAGTTTTTTAAGAAATGTAATATAATTTTAAAAAGTCTTTAGCTCTTTACATCAAAAGAGGAGAGTAAAGATGAAAAATGAAACTAAATCGGGTCTTTGCGCTCTATTTGTTCTTGTTGGTATGTGTACGGCTCCTTTCTTTTTGAGCTTTTATCTTGATAGATCATTTGGGTTCAAGGGCTACAATATAGTTTTATTTTCTGGTGCAGCTGTCTTTTCTATTATAGGAATCGGCTTTGGTATTGAAAAAATAATAACCAGTAAAGAAGATTGAGCAGTTCGTGAAACTGCTCTTTTTTATTTTGACAAAAAAACATTTTTATCTTAAATTAAGATTAGTTGCTCTTTGACTTCTGAAGAAGGAGAGATAAAATGGGTCAATTGATTGTAGGATGGGTGTTATTTGGTGCTGGAATTTTTTTTGCTGTAGTTTCTGTTTTATTGAAACTGTCGGGTGTAACAGAATCTTTTATCCTGATAAACCCTGTTGTGGGGGTGATAATCGCGATAGCTATAGCAATCGGATTTGTTTTTATCGGCGCTGGAACCTTAGCGACCGCCCTTCCTTAGAACTCTTTTCTCAAGAAAGGAGGAGAAGATGATAGATCTTTATTCTGAAGGAAGAAAAAGGCTGGAAGCAAAGCTTGAGAGAATAAGAATAATTATAGTTTTTTGTGTTTTGGTTGGTTCTTTCTGGCTGATGGGTGCTGTTCTCTGTTTTTTCTGGGGAGTTTCTTTGCTTGTTGATTCAAGTGGAGGTTACCAATTTCTTGGGTTTCTCTTTGTGTTCTTTTCTCCTGTTGCAATCTTATTTTACTTTCGTTTATTTTCTCTGCTTGGTGAAAAGTTCGGCAAAAAAGTGGCAGATTTAGATTATATTTTGCCCGAGGAAAGAGAGAAGTGGATAAAGATTCTTCAAAAGATATAATAGGAACTGCAGTTTTTGAACTGCAGTTTTTTTATTTTTTGGTTATCTCTTTTGTTTAACTATGCTATTATAGATTAATATGTTTGAATCCTCTATTTTAGGTATTGTTCAAGGAATAACAGAATGGCTTCCCTTAAGCTCTGAGGGGGTGATAATCTTAATTAAGACTAATCTATTTAGAAGCTCTTTTTCTTTAAGTGATTTAATAAGGTATGCTTTGTTTTTGCATTTGGGAACTTTTTTAGCTGCTTTAATTTATTTCAGAAAAGATGTTTTATTTCTGATTAAAAGTTTTTTTAATTATAAAAAAGCTTCTTTTAAAACAAAAAAAATAATTAACTTTTATATCCTAGCTACTTTATTAAGCGGTTTGCTGGGATTTTTTCTTCTCTCTATTTTAAGAAAAATTGATGATAGATTTATTTTGAGTGGCAGAACAATAACTTTTACAATAGGAGTCTTGCTTCTTTTTACAGCTTTTTTACAAATTAAAAAGAAAAAAGAAAAAACAAGAGATGCGGCAGATTTGAAAATTTTAGATGGTATTTTATTGGGAGTAGCTCAAGGATTTTCTATTTTGCCTGGAATTTCGAGGTCTGGAATAACTATTTCTGCTTTACTTCTAAGGAAAGTTGATGAAATAGACGCTTTAAAATTAAGTTTTTTGATGAGCTTGCCGGTCGTTTTTGGAGCAAATATTGTTTTAAATTTAGATAAGTTTTTCTTCAGTTTAAATTCTTTTTTGGGTCTTTTCTTTTCTTTTCTTTTTGGTATTTTAACCATTCATATTCTCCTTGGTATTTCAAAGAAGACTAATTTTGGCTGGTTTGTTTTGTTTTTTGGTTTTTTAATGATTTTTTCTGTTTTGCTTTAATTGACTTTCTTTTCTTTATATGATATAATTTGAGAGATAAAGAAAGGTTTTTGGAACTCCAGAGAAGGAGGAGGAAATGCCGAACGTTGAGCTTTTCGGGTTCGATTGGCGTGAAGCTGAAGATATCAGAGAGGAAATCGAGGAGCTGTTTTGTAACAGCTCTGTTGCTGGGGATATGGTTGTTACCGTGCACCACGATAGCATGGTAAGAAATCTCAGTAATCAGGATCAGCCGTTCATTCGGCTAACCAGCACTTCTGGTTGTCCCCTGGAAGAGATCACCGAGAAGCTGCAAATCCTCGGTCATGATCTTGAGGTGTTTCATCTCGAGGCATTCTACCCTGCCCCAGAGCCCGTCCAAGAGGGGAGGGGGTAGTAATCTGGAGTCTTATCGGGCCACTGAGCTAAACGCGAGGTGGTCCTTTTCTTTTAAATCAACTTCTATTTTATGTTAAAATAGAAAAATCATGATAGATGAAATAAAAGAAATTAAAGATAAAAAAAATTGGGAAGAGTTTCTAAGAGGATGTAAGGAAAAAACCTTTTTGGGTTCTTGGAATTGGGGGGAATTTCAAAGGAAGCTTAACAATAAAGTTTGGCGACTTGGTGTTTTTAAAAAAGGTAAATTGTCTGCTACAGCTCAAGTGATAAAAACAGAGGCAAAAAGAGGGACTTTTCTTTTTGTTCCTCATGGTCCTAATTTACGAGATAGCTCCACAAAAATTAGAAATAAGACTCTTTCGTCTTTATTGGAATTTTTAAAAAAGGTTGCAGAAAAAGAAAAAGCAAGTTTTGTAAGGTTTTCTCCTATTTGGGAAAGAAAAGAAGAAAATATAGATGTTTTTAAATCTCTTGATTTTAAAAGAGCTCCCATTCATGTTCACCCAGAGCTTACCTGGGAGATTGATATTTCCAGGCAAAAAAAAGATATTTTAATGAATATGAGAAAGAATACAAGATATGAGATAAAAAAAGCTGAAAAGAACAAAGATTTAAAAATAGAGAAAAGCAACAAGAAGGAAGATATTAAAATTTTCAATAATCTTTACGAGAAAACAGCAAAAAGACATGATTTTGTTCCTTTTTCCCTTGATTACTTAAAAAAAGAATATGAAAGTTTTATTCTAGACGATCAGATCTTAACTTTTCATGCAAGGTATAAAAAAGAGGTTGTCAGTTCAGCTATAATTATTTTTTGGCAGAGAATGGCTTTTTATCACCATGGTGCTTCAAGCATGAAATATCCTAAAGTGCCAAGTTCGCGCTTGCTTCAATGGGAAGCAATAAAAGAGGCAAAAAGGAGAAATTGTGAACTTTATAACTTTTGGGGTATTGCTGATATTCCTTTGCGAGAGGTTAAAAAAAAGAAACATCCCTGGGCTGGATTAACCATTTTCAAAAGAGGGTTTGGGGGTGAAAGAAAAGAATATGTCCCCACTCAGGATTTTATATTATCTTCAAAATATTGGTTAAATTTCTTAATTGAGAAAGCAAGAAAGATAAAAAGAGGATTTTAAAATGAGGAGAAAAAAAAGACATAGATTTAAGAAAAAAAGATCAATTCTAAAGAGTCGTTATTTTTGGCTTTTTATCTTATTTTTGATTATTCTTTCTGTTTTTTTTCATTTCCTCGTTTTTTCAAAAAAATTTTATATTGAGGAAATAAAAGTTTCGGGAAACGAAAAAATTAAAACAGAAAATATTGAAAAAATTATTTATGATAATTTGGATCGTAAATTTCTTCTTTTTAGAACAAAAAGCATTTTTCTTGTTAGAAAAAAGAAGATTAAAAATGAAATCTTGAAAAATTATCCTAAAATAGGAAAGGTTGAGATAAAAAGAAAATTTCCCCGTACTTTATTTTTTCAAGTAAAAGAAAGAAAGTCAGTTGCTGTTTTTTGCCCCAAAGAAAGCTGTTTTTTAATTGATAATGAAGGTATTGTTTTTGAGGTCCAGAAAGGGAAGGAGAAAGATAATTTAGAAATTACTTTTTTCGAAAACAAAAAAGATCCCTTTTTACTTCAGGAAGTAATAAAGGATGATGTTTTAGATTTAATTTTAAATATTGATAAAAATCTTGGGGATAAATTTGGAATAAAAGTTAGAAAAGCAATTACTGATGAGGAGAAAAAATTAAACATTACAACAGAAGAGGGTTGGCTGGTTTTCTTTAATTTGGCCGGTGATATTGATTTGCAGGTAGTTAAACTTAATTTGTTGTTAAAAAAAGAAATTTCTCCTGATGAGAGAAAAATTTTAAAATATATTGATTTGAGGTTCAGTAAAGCCTTTGTGAGCCCCCCCGAAATTTTATAATACTTGACAGGGTTTAAAAAAAAGCTAGAATAAAAATAGTATGCAAAAAATAAACCTAATCAACGTAGTAGTTTTAGTAGACACTGGTCTGCCTGGTTAGGTTTGTTAAAAAAGCAAAAAAAGAAACAAATCTGGCCGAGTAGCCAGATTTTTAACTTTTTGTTCTTTGAAAATTATGACTTCTGTTTTCTTCTGGTCGTTGTGTTCGGTGCTAGTTGGTTTCTCTGTTGCTCTGAAAGAGAAGGGAAGTATGGTAGATAGTGTGGGTGACTCAGGGCCCTGGGTACGTTTTTTGAACTATTGTAAAGAAACAAAAGCAATCAGAGAAAAATTAAGTAATGGAGTACCTCAAGGAAAGAGAGAGAAACTCGAGTATCGTTTGTTTGATATTGAAACAAGACTAATACCTGTCCTTATAGCTAAGATGTACTAAAAGAGAGAAGAACAGGAATGGATGCTTCGGTTACCCCGGAGTTGTCCGCCCTTCTCTTACCCAGAGAAAGGACTCCTGATGGGGTGGGTTACTTGACCCACCCCCTTTTATTATTATCACTCTTGACACGAGAGTGCTAATGTATATAATAATAACAAGAAAACATGAAATTAACTACTCGTCAACAAAAAATAATAGAAGTAACAGTTAAAGAATACGTTAACTCAGCTCGTCCGGTGAGCTCCAAGCTGCTTAAGAAAAAGTATAGATTTAAGATTTCTCCCGCTACTTTGAGAAACGAAATGAAGGAACTGACAGAAAAAGGATATCTTGATCAACCCCATACTTCAGCAGGGAGAGTTCCTACCGATAAAAGTTATAGAATGTTTGTAAATAACTTTTTAAAAGAGGGGCTAAAAGAAGAAAAAGACGTTTTTGAAACCAGTGAAAAACTAAAATCAGAGATTGATGATATTCATCATTTTGTTCGCGACCTAACTAAAAGATTAGCTCATTTTTCTTCTTCTCTGGCTATGTGTTATCTTTTAGAAGAGGAAATTATGATGAGGGAGGGTTGGAACGAAATTTTCAAAGAACCAGAATTTAGAAATTCCGATTATTCAACTGACTTTATAGACATGGTAGATGCCCTAGAAGAAAGATTTGATGATTTTTATCTTGATAATGAAAAAAACTCTAGAATCCAAGTTTATATCGGAAAAGAGATTCCATTTTCTAAAAAAACAGAGTTCAGCATAATTGTTTCTAAATGCAGCTTTCCTAAAATTCATCAAGGATTTCTAACCCTTCTTGGACCAAAGAGAATGTCTTATTCCAGAAACATTAATTTAATGAACTCGGTAATTAAATTATTGGAAGAAAAAATATAATAATATGGCAAAAAAGAAAGAGAAGAAAACAAAAAAGAGTTTTTCTGAACTTAAGAAAAAGATTGAAGAATTGGAAAAAGAAAGAGAAGAATATTTAGTTGGTTGGCAAAGAACAAAGGCTGATTTTCTAAATTTCAAAAGCAAAGAAGCTGAAAGAATTAAAGATGTTATAACTTTCGCTAATCAGGAATTAATTTTGGAGATTTTACCTATTTTAGATAATCTTGATTTAGCAGAGAAAAACCTTTCAAATAAAGATAAAGACAATGAATACATTAAAGGAGTTTTACAAATTAAAAAACAAATTAAAAATATTCTCAGAGATCAGGGGGTGGAGAAAATAGAGACAGAGAAAAAAGAGTTTGACCCTAATTTTCATCAAGTTGTGGAACAAGTTGAAAAGAAAAATACCTCCCCAAATATGATAATAGAGGAAGTAAAGAAGGGCTATACCTTAAACAGTAAAGTACTAAGGCCCGCTGAAGTTAAAATATCAAAATAATAAAGGTCATTTATTATTAATTCCTAACGCAGTTGTGGGTTATAAACTTACAACTAAAAGAAAAATGCCTTTAATACCATGGAGACCATTTCACGAACTTGAAAGATGGTTTGAGGATTGGCCAGAATTTGAAGGAGCAACAGACAGGGAGATCCCGAGAATGGATATCTACCAGAAAGATAACGATATCATAGCTGAAGTTGAACTGCCCGGTGTTGACTTAAAAGATATTAATGTTGAGGTGAAAGACAATGTTTTAACGGTTGAAGCAAAGAAAAAGAAAGAAGAAAAAGAGGAGAAAAAAGGTTATTACAGAAGAGAATTGAGCACCGGTTACTACAAAAGAAGAGTAAGATTGCCAGAAGGTGTTAAATCTGGGGAAACAAAAGCAAAATATGAAGATGGTGTTCTTAAAATCATTGTCCCCAGAGAGAAACAAAAGGAAGAGAAAAAAGGAAAGAAAGTAAAAATTGAAAGTAAATAAGTTAGTTTGGATTGAATATCCCTTCCCGAACCTTGTTTGAGGTTCGGGATGGGTCTTCAGTTCAAATATTAATTGTTTAAATAACAAAGTGATTGTAAATCCGGGGATGTTAAAATGTCTCAGGAGATAACAATCATTGTAAAAAAATGGCAAAAATTTTAGGTATAGATTTGGGAACAACCTTTTCTGCTATGGCTACGGTTGAGGGGGGAACTCCCAAAATAATTGAGAATAAAGAGGGTAATAGAACAACACCTTCTATTGTTGCTGTTAGTAAAAAAGGCGAAAGATTGGCCGGTGTTGTAGCCAGAAGACAAGCAATCACGAATCCAGAAAACACTATATTCTCTATTAAAAGATTAATGGGGAGAAAGTTCTCTGACAAAGAGGTTCAAAAAGATATTAAGAACCTACCTTACAAGATAAGAAAATCACCAGACGAAAAAGGAGTTCAGGTTAAAATGGGGGAGAAATGGTATAAACCACCCGAGATTTCAGCTATGATTTTACAGAAGTTAAAGCAAGATGCTGAAGCAAAATTAGGGGAGAAAATAGAAGACGCTATTATTACCTGTCCTGCTTACTTTGATGATTCCCAAAGAAAGGCGACCAAGGTTGCAGGCGAGATTGCGGGATTTAATGTTAAAAGAGTGATTAACGAACCAACTGCAGCTGCTTTGGCTTATGGTTTAACCAAAAAGAAAAATCAGCAAATTTTAGTTTATGATTTTGGTGGTGGAACTTTTGATGTCTCCATTTTGGATGTCGGAGAAGATACAGTTGAGGTTAAAGCAACAGGAGGGGATAGTCATTTAGGGGGAGATGATTTTGACAGGGAAATAATGGATTGGTTAATTGATAAGTTTAAGAAAGATCAGGGTATTGATTTATCTGAAGACAAATTAGCCTTACAGAGAATAAAAGAGGCTGCAGAGAAAGCTAAAATAGAATTATCTTCAAGTAAAGAAACAGAGATCAATCTTCCTTTTATAACTTCAGGTGAATCAGGTCCTAAACACCTACTTTATAAGCTAACAAGATCTCAGCTTGAAAATTTAACTTCAGAACATATTGAAAGATCATTTAAGTTGGTTAAAGAGACACTGAAAGAAGCAAAATTTTCTCCAAAAGATATTGAAGAAATAGTTTTGGTTGGGGGACAAACCAGAATGCCCAAAATCCAAGAAGAAGTTAAAAAAATATTTGGCAAAGAAGCCAACAAGGAGATTAATCCAGATGAAGTGGTAGCTATTGGCGCTGCAACCCAAGGTGGAATTTTACAAGGAGATGTTAAAGATGTCCTTTTGTTGGATGTTACACCCTTAAGCTTGGGTATTGAAACTTTAGGCGGGGTAAATACTGTCTTGATTCCCAAAAATACTACAATTCCTACTTCAAAGAAACAGATTTTCTCGACAGCAGCTGATAGTCAAACTTCGGTTCAGATTAATGTTTTGCAGGGTGAAAGACTCATGGCAGGTGATTGCAAGAGCTTAGGTAAATTCATTTTAGATGGCATACCACCTGCTCGGAGAGGTGTTCCCCAGATTGAAGTAAGTTTTGATATTGATGCTAATGGAATATTGAATGTTTCAGCTAAAGATAAAGGAACAGGAAAAGAACAATCAATTAGAATTGAGGGTTCTTCTGGTCTGTCAGAGGAAGAAATAGAGAAAATGAAACAAGAAGCAGAAAAACACGCTCAAGAAGACGAAAAAAAGAAAGAATTAATTGAGGAAAGAAACAAAGCCGATGCTTTGATTTACACAACAGAGAAAACACTAAAAGAAGCAAAAGATAAAATAGATGATAAGACAAAAAAAGAGATAGAAGAGAAACTCAAAGGCTTGAAGAAAGCAAAAGATAAAGATGATACAGGAGAAATAAAAAGCAAAGCAGAAGATCTTTCCCAGCATATCCAGAAAATAGGAGCTGAAATTTACAAAAAGAACAAAGAAGCAGAAAAAGGAAAGGAAAAGCAAGCCCAAGACGCAGAGGAAGGTGAATACAAAGAGAAAAAAGAATAATATTTAATTTTCTTTATGTCAAAAGATTATTACAAAGTTTTAGGGGTCTCCCGGGGTGCTTCTCCGGAGGAAATTAAAAAAGCTTATCGGAAATTAGCTCATAAATATCATCCAGATAAAGGTGGTGATGAGAAGAGATTTAAAGAAATAAATGAGGCTTATCAGGTTCTTTCTGATAAAAAGAAAAAAGATCAATACGATAGATTCGGGCAGGCCTTTGAGGGTGAAAGAGGATTTTCGGGTTCTCCCTTTGATTGGGATTTTGGTTCCTCAAGAGGGTTTTCAGGCGGTTTTGGTGTGAATTCTGATGACTTAGATGATATACTGGAGCAATTTTTCGGATTTGGACAAAGAAAAAGAGAGCCCGAAGATAAAAATAGAGGAAATGACATTAAAGTGGATTTGGAAATTGATTTGAAAGATACCTTAGAAAAACAAAGAAAAAAGATAATCTTAAATAAGTTAGTTTCTTGTTCTCGTTGTGGTGGAACAGGAGCAGAACCCGGTACAGAACTTAAAGAGTGTTTTTCCTGTCGAGGTAAAGGCAGAGTTCAACAGATAAAGAGAACATTTTTGGGTTCTTTTACTCGTTATGCTACTTGTCCTGAATGTTCTGGTGAAGGTAATAAACCAGAAAAATACTGTAATGTTTGTTCGGGAGAAGGAAGAATTAAAAAAGAAGAAGAAATTAAAATAGACATTCCTTCGGGAATTGATTCTGATCAAGTATTGAAGATAAGAGGAAAAGGGGAAGCTGGAAGAAGAGGAGGTTCTGCGGGTGATTTATACATTAGGATATCTGTCCGTCCTCACAAAGAATTTGAAAGAAAGGGTGATGATCTTTACTTTAAAGCGCCTATTTCTTTTACTCAAGCTGTTCTTGGAGATGAAATAGAAATTCCTACTCTGGAAGTAAAAAAGTTTCTTTTGAGGGTTCCCGAGGGGACAGAATCAGGTAGGGTATTAAGGATTTCAAATAAAGGAATTCCTCATTTTCAAAGAAGAGGAAGAGGTGATCTTTATGTTAAGCTTAAGGTTGAGACTCCAAAAAAATTGAATAAAAAACAAAGAGAAATTTTAAAGAAATTAAAAAAAGAAGGTCTCTAATTTAACTTTTGTTTATTTTATTTGTTTTTTTCCTCGTTCCTTTTTTGGTGCGAGGAATTGATTTTTTGTTGAAAAAGAGTAGAATATAGAAAGTAGATTGCCCCGCTAACTCAATTGGCAGAGTAACGGCCTTTTAAGCCGATGGTTGGAGGTTCGAGTCCTCCGCGGGGCACTTTTTTATATATTGAAAAATTTTTAAAATGAGTTATTATAGATTTAGAAATAAAATTATTAATTTTTACTAAAAATTTTATGTTTATTGCCTCTGTTTTTATAATCTTAGGCCTTGTATTTTTACTTAAAAATCTAGGGTTAATTACAGCAGCAACCTGGAGTGTTGTCTGGCCCCTGGTTTTGATTTTGATAGGGGTATATATTCTTTGGAAACAGTATGAATGGGTGAAATGGAAAGAAAGAATTTGGACTAAATTAGAGGAGTAAAAATTTGATTTTAAAAGAGCCCTCGATTGGCTTTTTTATTTTTCAAAAAGGTTGTTTGGGTAACTCAATTGTGATATATTTATTTAATGGCTAATCTATCTAAAAGAAATCCATTTTTATTTTTTTCGGTTTTAGCTGTCTTGATAAGTTTTGGAATAGGAGTCTTTGTGGGAACAGATTTGGTTGAGTGTGAAATATGTCCCCCAGAAGATGTTAACTTTTCTCTTTTCTGGGAAACTTATAATGTCTTGAAAGAAAGATTTGTTTATCCTGAAAGGATTGACATAAATAAGGTAATTTACGGTGCTATTTCTGGGATGACAGAATCTTTAGATGATCCTTATACTGTTTTTTTTAATCCAGAAGAAACAGAAAAATTTGAAGAACAATTAGTTGGAATTTACGAGGGGGTTGGAATGGAGATTGGAATAAAAGAAGATCAGTTAACTGTTGTAGCTCCCTTGAAAGGAACTCCAGCCCAAAGAGCGGGCTTGAGGGCCGGAGATAAAATTTTAGAGGTGGATGGTCAACCAACAAGTAATATTTCTATTGAGGAAGCTGTTGTTTTAATCCGAGGACCCGAAGGAACAGAGGTTACCTTGATGATTTCCCGGAAGGGATGGGAAAAGCCAAGAGAGTTTAAGATAAGAAGAGCTGAAATAAAGATTCCTCCTTTGGAATGGGAGATGATGGACCAGAACACAGCTTACCTTCATATTTATCAGTTTAATCAGCCTCTTGCTTCTGAATTCGGGAAAGTAGCTAGGGATATTCTTTCCTCTGGGGCAGATAAAATAATTTTAGATCTGCGTAATAATCCCGGAGGATATCTTAATATTGCAGTAGATATTGCTGGTTGGTTCTTGGAAAAAGATAAAGTTGTTGTTATTGAGGATTCTGGAAAAGAGCAAGAAAAGAAAGCTTACAAAACAGACGGAAATTCAAAATTTTTATCTTATCCTGTTGTTGTTTTAATAAATGAGGGCTCAGCGTCTGGAGCTGAAATTTTAGCTGAAGCCTTGCGTTATCAGGGAAAGATTAAAATAGTGGGACAAACCTCTTTTGGGAAAGGATCAATTCAGGAAGCTATTCCATTGGGGGAGAAATCCTTGCTTAAAGTGACAATTGCCAGATGGTTAACCCCAAGTGGTGTATCTATATCAGAGGTTGGAATTCAGCCAGATATTGAAGTTGAAATAACAGAGGAAGATTTTCTTGAGAATCGTGATCCTCAATTGGAAAAAGCAAAAGAAATTTTAAATCAACTTTAGGGGTTGAGATAATTTAAAAATTGTATAAAAATATATATAGTTATAACTTAAATTAAAACTATGAAAGTTATTTTACTCCATGATGTAGAAAAATTAGGAAAAAAGGGCGAGGTAGTTGAAGTTAAACCGGGTTTTGCCAGGAATCGTTTGTTTCCTGAAGGTTTAGCTGAAAGAACAACCGAAGAGAAATTAGAAAAGATAAAAAAGAAAAAAGAGAAAGAAAATAAGAAAGAAAAAAAAGAGCTAGAAGATATTCAAAAACTAGCTTCAAAAATTGATGGTTTGGAAGTTGTTTTACAAGTTAAAATGGGAGAGAAAGAACAGCTCTTTGAGTCAGTCAACAAAGCTAAAATTCAAAGTAAATTAAAAGAGATGGGGTTTGGAGTTAAAAAATCTCAAATTATTTTAAAAGATCCTATTAAAGAAATAGGGGAGTTTTTAGTTAAAGTTAATTTTGATCATAACTTGGAATCTGAAATTAAAATAATTGTTGAACCAGAATAAACTTATGTCCAAATATGTTTTTGTTGCTGGGGGGGTTATGTCCGGAATTGGTAAGGGGGTGGCTACAGCCTCAATTGCCAGAATTTTAAAAAGCAAGGGATTTTCAGTTACTGCTATAAAAGTTGACCCTTATGTTAATGTTGATGCTGGAACAATGAATCCGGTTGAACACGGAGAAGTTTTTGTAACTGATGATGGTACAGAATGTGATCAAGATATGGGAAATTATGAAAGATTTTTAAATCAGGACTTGAGCACTTTAAATTATATTACTACCGGAAGAGTTTATCAGACAGTAATAAAAAAAGAAAGAAATCTTGAGTATGACGGTAAATGTGTTGAGGTGGTACCCCATATTCCCGAGGAAGTAATTTCAAGGATAAAAAGGGCAGGAAAATCAGCTAAAGCTGATTTTATTTTGATTGAAATCGGTGGTACTGTGGGGGAGTATCAGAATCTTTTATTTTTAGAAGCAGCTAGAATGATGAAACTGGCTGAGCCAGAAAATATTCTTTTTATTTTAGTAACTTACTTGCCCATTCCAGATACAATAGGGGAGATGAAAACAAAGCCCACCCAGAATGCTGTTCGTACTTTAAATGAGGCTGGAATTCAATCAGATATTATTTTGGGAAGAGCAAATTACCCTTTAGATGAACCAAGAAAGAAAAAAATATCTGTTTTTTGCAACGTAGACAAAAAGGATGTTATTTCAGCCCCCGATGTTGGTTCAATTTATGATATTCCTCTTAATTTTGAGAAAGAAAATTTAGGAAACAGGATCTTAAAAAAATTGAATTTGAGAGCTAAAAAGTCTGATCTTAAAAAATGGAAAAACTTAGTTAAGAAAATTCACAATCCCAGAAAGGAAGTTAAAATAGGGATGGTAGGAAAATATTTTAAGACGGGTGAGTTTACCTTAATGGACTCTTATATCTCCGTTATTGAGGCTATAAAGCACGCCTGTTACTTACTTGGTGTGAAACCCAATATAGGTTGGATAAACGCTCAGAAATACGAAAAAACGCCTCAATCTTTGAGAGAATTAAACAAGTTTGACGGGATAATAGTCCCTGGTGGGTTCGGTCAAAGAGGGATTGAAGGGAAGATAAAAGCTATAAGCTATTGTAGAAGAAAAAAAATTCCCTTTTTGGGGCTTTGTTTGGGAATGCAACTAGCTACGATTGAATTTGCCCGAAATGTGGCTGGTTTTGAGGAGGCAAACTCCACCGAATTTAAGGAGGAATGTGAATATCCTGTGATTGATGTTATGGAAGAGCAGAAAGATTTAATAAAAGAAAAAAGATACGGAGGAACAATGAGATTGGGTCTTTACAACTGTGAATTGAAAGAAAAAAGCATTTCAAAGAAAGCTTACGGTAAGTCTTTAATTTCAGAGAGACATCGTCATCGTTATGAGTTTAATAACTCCTATCGGGAGGGTTTGGAAAAGAAAGGATTGTTGGTTGCTGGAGTTAACCCTGAAAGAAAACTGGTTGAAATTATTGAGATTCCCAAACATCCATTTTTTGTTGCAACTCAGTTTCATCCCGAATTCAAATCAAGACCTTTAAATCCTCACCCCTTGTTTGAAGGATTTATTAAAAAAGCCCTCTGAGAGGGATGAGAAAGTTAAGTTGATTGATTTTTTTTATTCTACATTGACAACTTTAATTTTCCTTTGATTGCCATCAAATTTCTCTTTTCTTTTGGTTGCGAATCTGACAGTGCCTTTTTTTGTAGCATAAAGAGTGTCATCTCTTCCCTTTTTAACGTTTTTTCCTGCTAGAAACTTTGTTCCTCTTTGGCGGATTATAATCATTCCGGGTTTGACTTTTTGACCCCCGAATATCTTAACTCCCAGTCTTTTTGATCTTGAATCTCTTCCCAATCTGGTTGTTCCTGTAGCTTTGGTTTTTGCCATAATTTTGTTAAAATAGATTATTGTTTATTTTTAAACTATTTAAAATGTTAGCAAAGATAATTGATTTTGTCAAAGATTACAAAAGCGATATATTATTAATAATTCTTGTTTCTCTGATCTCTTTATTTTTCTTTGCTGCGGGGTTTTTGACAGGGAAATATAGTCAAAAAGAACCCTTGATTATAGAGGAAAATAAAATAAATTATGAATAAAGATTCAAATTCTGAAGTTCCCAGACATATTGTTTTGTTTCCTGATGGGAACAGGCGGTGGGCAAGAAAAAAGGGTCTGTCAACAAAGAAAGGCCACCAAAAAGGTTACAAGAACCTTATTGATTTTTGTGATTGGTGTAAAAAGAAAGGTATCAAAATTTTGACAGCTTTTGGTTTTTCAACAGAGAATTGGAACAGAGATAAAAAAGAAGTTAATTATTTGATGAATATTTTTGAGAAGGGGCTGAAAGATCATATTAAAAAATACAAAAAAGGAAAAGTAGATAAAGAAAAAGAATTAACGGTCAGGATAATGGGACAAAAAGAGAAATTGCCCGAATCTCTGAGGAGGGTTATAGGAGAGGTTGAGAGGTTAACTGAAGACAATAGAAAATATTATTTGAATCTGGCTGTAAGTTACGGTGGGAGATGGGATATTTTACAGGCAGTTAAAAAGATAATTGAAGATAAAATATCTCCTGAAAAAATAAATCAGGAGTTATTTGAAAAATATTTATCAACAGCAGGATTGCCCCATCCCGACCTGATTATTAGAGCAGGTGGTGAAAAAAGGTTGTCTAATTTTGTTTTGTGGCAGGCAGCTTATTCTGAGCTATATTTCTCTTCCAAACTTTGGCCAGCTTTCACAGAAAAGGATTTGGATGCCGCTTTGGAAGAATATGCTTCCCGACAGAGAAGATTTGGTCACTAATGCTATAATTTTTGAAAAAGAGTAGCCAGTCCTTTTTAAAAAGGGCTGGCTTTTTGATTCAGGTCTAATTAACCTGAAGCTAAAGGATAAGGACGGAGAGGAGGGGGTAGTTTTTCTTGTTCTTTTGCAAATTCTTCGATGAATATTTCTATTTCATCTAGTGTTTGTTTGAGGGTTGTAAATTCTATACGCTTTTCTATACCAGGTTCACCAAGAAGTGGTTCTGAACATCTTTGTTTTTCGGGAGCAAGGTGGCCGTCCTCATAGACGATAATGACCGGAGTTGAGGAATGGAAAGCAAGTTCAACATCAATACCAAGGTCAAGAAAGAGAACGCCAGTATAGATAATAACCAAACAAGATTCTGTGAGAGCGATTCTTTGTCTGTGTCTTATTTCTTGGGGCTCAGGATAGGGTTTGTTGAGGGCGGGGCTGTTCCAAAAAGAAGAAACATATGGTTCAAATCCGTTGCGGAGAATAATTTCCCCGAGCTCATCATAGAATTTGGCCATTTGTTCTCTTTGGTTGGGATCTTGAGGCAGTCCACCGTTGACGTATATTTTTCTCATTTTAACCTCTCCTTTCTTTTTGAAGGTACAAGGTTATAGTTTTGTCTGATTAATACGTTATATTCTCATTTTAAATCTCTGTCAAGCGGTTTTTCCACATAGTGATTAAATTATATTGAAAAATTTACTTTTATTTTAGGAAGTAGTAGAACAAGGGAGTGGAAGAAAACATGAGCAAATTTAAAGATACATTCAGGAGTTGTGTTTTTAGACAAGCTTTTGTCTGGGGTGTTTTGGTTTTTTTCTGCGCCTTTTTATTTCTTGTAACTCCCCAGAATATTTTATCTGAAGCAGGCTGTAATCATAAACAATATTCTTTGTCATGGTCTGGGATTTTTCTCGGACTTTTTTTGACATATAATATTTTTATTGTTAAATTAATCTAGTACCTTCAACTTTAACTGAGAGGAGGGAAGAATGGGTAAGATGCTTTGGAAAGGAGGATTAGTTTTTTTTCTTTTTTTCTTGTAGCTTGTTCTGGAGTCGAAAAATATTCTGTCAGAATAACTGAAGCAAATCTGAGGATAAGGGAATTTCCTTCCGAAATTCCTGGAGCCCGGCTTGTTCAGAAATATGAATTTAAGGGGGCTACTTGTTCTTTGGTTCACATAGGGCAGATTCATTGGGCAAAAGGTTTGAATGAAGATGAGCTAAAAGGGGTTGAACAAGTACAAGATAATATCTATCTAATTATATCTTTTTTAATAGAGAATCATTCTTTGAGATATGTTTATAATGAGGGAGTTTCAGAAGAAATAATAGCTATTGAAGAGTTAGAAGAAGTTACAAAAACAAGGAAAGATAAAGGAAAGATTGAACCTGCAGGAGAGCAAAAAACAAGATTTGATGCTGTAAAGAGATTGAAAAAAGAAGGCAGATTGGATATTAGACCAGCTGAAAGATTAGATGTCTTTTTGGCAACCGGAAGACTAACTGAAGGATACCAGAAAGGAGAAATTCCTTTTGATATGTTATTTACGATTCATGAGATAAGAGAAGATAACTTGCTTGAATTTATTGTTTCTGATGGAAATGTATTTGCTGTTACTGTTTTTGGTGGTGCTCACAAGTGGTTAAACAATATTATGCGCTGGAACAGAGATAATCCAGACAGAAAGCTTTCTTTGATTGAAGTAACTCCAGAAGATTATCCTGATTTCTCAGTAGATAAAGACACTCAGGATAAAAGAAAGGAGGAAGGAAATGGGAAAGAAGGATCAAAACCGAACATACGAGGGTATTAAACCCTACGAGATGAAAAAATCAGATTATATTACTCTAATAGTTGTTAGTTTCTTAATAATAGTGGTCGTTATCTTGATGATCACAGGAGTTGTCGGTTAAAATACTATCCCCCTGTCCAACATCAAAGAAAACAACCTCCAATCTTTCATTCAGAAAATCAAAAACTTCCTGCCAGACAAAGAAATTAAGAATAGCAAAAAAGACAATAACAACTAATACTACTTTTTCTTTTTTGGTGAAATTCATAGAAGTTTAATTAACTTTGTTTTCTTTCCTTTTATCGCTTGACAAAGAATAGAATAGATGATACAATATAGATAGTACACAAAAAATAGAAAATAGATGGATTGTTTCTTTCTCTATTTCTCTTGACAAAAGGAGAGAAAAGATGGTTGAAGTAATGAGTCCAAGCGAGTTCTATCGTGCCCTGAGAATGGGCCGAAGAGATTTCGAGGGTGTTACCCTGAAGGGAGATATCCTCCTCGAGAATAAGACAATAGAGGGAAATCTCTACCTCAATGACATCACCGTGGAGGGAGACCTCTATTTCGGTTGTGTCACCGTGGAGTGGCACCTCTCTTTCATTGGGGCCACCGTGGAAGGAAGCCTCACTCTCTCTGTGGTCACGACAAAGGGAGACCTCTTTCTCTCTGGTCTCAGCGTGACAGGGTCTCTCACTCTCCGTGATGTCACGGTGGAGGGAAGCCTCTCACTCTCTGGTATCATGGTAGAAAAGAGTCTCATCCTGGTTGGTTCCACTGTGGAGAAAAATCTCTCTCTCATTGGGGCCACAGTGAAGGGTGACGTTTCTTGTGGTAAGAATCTGGCTATGGGGCTAAATTGCTTTCTGAAATTCGGCTCTGGTGTCTGCGTAGATTATCGGACCATCAAGGAAGCATGCAAGCCCTTCAAAGAAGTGAACGATGCCCCAAAGGGGAGATTCAAGAGATTGTTCTCAATCCTCCAGCGGTGACATCTGTCACCAACAGGCCCAACAAGGGCACCGGCCCCGTTGAGTGGTCATTGAACCGCTCTCTGGGGCTCTCTTTTTTTACTTTTAAACTTTAACAACCTTCTTAAACTCTATTAGGTAGTGACATTGGCGTCTCAATAAATCATCAAGCACGCCTTGGGGTGCTTTTTTTTGAAACAAAAAGCTCCAAATTACTTTGGAGCCTATCTTATATTATCATTTCTTTTTTCTTGTGGTGTTTTTGCTGTTCTTTCAGCTTCTTTAGCCAACCTTTCACCATTTTTGGTTAGTTTGATGTGTTATTCTCCATCTTCATCTTCTGTTATTTCAATTAATTTTGCTCTTCTCATAATTTTGCTTGGTGAAAGTATTTCAATCTCCTGTAATTCAATTGAGAATTTATCTTCAAGAATTTCTCTCAAAGATAGAATAATAGCTGTTGCTTTTTGATAAATTTCATCGTCTGTGCTATTAGCTAAACCAATAGCTGTTTCAAACAGAACATTTGCTGTGAAGCTGTAAAAACCGAGCGTTTCTCCGGAAATCATTTCTCTGTCTTGCCAATCAATTGGCGTTGTTGGAACTGTTTCAATTTCTTTAATAAATCGTCTCTTGAAGAGAGAAAAGAAAATATTATCTCCTATTTTTCTTTGCCATTTTTTAAAGAGCTCACGGAAAGTCATAGCGTTCTCCTTTCTTGGGTCTATTTTTATTCTATTCTATTCTATCTTTTGAATCAATTTCATTTGAAATTATTATTTAAAAGGAAGTAAAATATAATTAATTGATTTAAAATTAAAAAATATGATAAATCCGAATTTAGAGAGTTTCAAAAGATCGATTTATTAAGATTATTAAATAATTAATTGTTAAAATTATGAGAAAAAATTCTTTGATAAGAACTATTTATCTTTATCTTTTCTCTTTGTTGGGATTGGTGCTTTTGATAATGGGTGGGGTTAGATTTTTAGATATGGGGTTGAAAGCATTCGTTTTTACCAAAGCGGAACAAGAGCAAAGATTAATTTATAAACAACCCCCCTTGGGTGCTTATTCTCCAGAAAGACTTCAAGATGTTAAAGGAGAAGAAAGTTTATCTGAGCAGGAGAAAAAACAAATTGAAAATTTAATTACTGATTACCAAGAATGGAAAGAAAGAAGGTCTCAAATTGATCCAGTGACTTCAAGAAGACATAGAGATGCTTCTTTGAACTTAGCTATGATTTTAATTGGTCTGCCTCTTTATCTTTATCATTGGGGGACAATTAAAAAAGAGATAAGAAAGAGAAGAAATGAGAATTAACTTCAAAGTTTTAGCTTTGAGTTTACTTTTGGTTTACGGGGTAGCTTTTGTTGGTAGTGTTTTTACAGCTCAAAGCATTGATACTGACTGGTACGAGAAAAACAAACCAGGAATAACACCCCCTGGTTTTGTTTTTGGTTTGGTTTGGAATATTTTATTTTTCTTAATTGGATTGTCCTTTTATTTTTCTTGGATAAACGTTTCTTCTGAAAACAAGAAGATGATCATCTTTTTGTTTTCTCTTAATTTTATTTTAAATATCTTATGGAGCGTTTTGTTTTTTGGGCTAAGAGAACCTCTTTTTGCTTTAATTGAGCTCGGGTTTTTGTGGTTATCTATTTTAATACTTATTTTATTTCTTTATAAAAAAAATAAGCTGTCCTCTTTTTTGCTTTTACCCTATTTATTTTGGGTAAGTTTTGCTGCTTTGTTGAATTATCTTTTTGTTTTTTGACAGGTTGACAAATTGTAAATAATCATTAAAGTGAGAATTAGTACTTTTACTCTCTAGTTCTCTGGAACGCGGAGGAGGAAAATGCCTTCTGTTAAATGTTCGAATTGTGGCGGGGAGGCTGAATGTTTCAGCCGTGAAGTTGGCGAGGGGTGTCATGAGGTTTTTACTTTAGTTTGTGAGGAGTGTGGTGCTGTTACTGAAAAAACAATCAAGGGTGTCATACGTTGTGATCCGGAAACTCATTCTTATCCTGCTGTTTGTCCTTTTTGTGGGGAAAAATCACTTTCCCATGGATTAACCCCAAAGAGATACAGAACAGTGTAAATATTAACTTTTTTGCTTAGAATATATTCAACCGTCCTTATCTGGGCGGTTTTTTCTTTTTTAAATCTTAATTTGTTTGCATCTGTTTATAGCACATGATATAATATTCTCTTCGGTGTTTTTTTGAGAAAAAGAAGAATAAAAAATATGGTCCAAAAACCAATTGAGAAAATAAAAGAAGAAGAAAAAAGAGCCGAAAAAGAGATTGAAGAGAAAAAGAAGGAATTTAAATTGAGGATAGAAGAAAGAAAAAACTTTTGGCGAAAAAAGAAAAAGGATCTTTTGGATCAATTTAAAGAGAAAGAGAAAAATATTAAAAGAGAACTTAAAGGAGAATTAGAGAAAATAGAAAAGGAGATTTCTTTAAAATACAAGGAACTTACAGAAAAGATAAATTCTGAATCTAAGAGAAACTTTAATGATTTTAAAAAAGAGTTTTTAAATTTAATTTCAGGGGATAAAAACCAATTATGATTTTGAAAACTAAGAAAATAGAGATAATCGTACCGAAAGAGAAAGCAAATGTTTTATTGGAGGAGATTCAGAACTTAGAAATAGCAGAAATGATTTCAAGTGGTGAAATAAAAAAAGAAAGAAGTGAAGTTTCTTCGACAAAAGATTTTGATTCTAAAATAGCTGATCTTAATTTTGCCAGAATGTTTTTAGTTGAATTCGAAAAATCTTCAGGATTCCTTGGGGGTTTTTTAAGTTTCAAGCCGAAATACAAACTGGAAGAACTAAAAGATCTTTCAGAAAAAGACGAGATTAAAAAAGTCGTTAAAAAATGTGCTGAATTTGAAGCTGAAATCAACAATCTTAAGTCAAAAAAAGATAAATTAGAGAGTAAAATTAATATTTTGCAACAATTTGAGAAATTAACCTTAACTTCTCCAAAAGAAAATTTAAGTAGTTTTGGTTCAAAATGTGGTATTTTAAAAGGAGACAAAAGAGAAGATTTTTTGGGGAAATTAAAAAAAGAAGGTTTTCCTTTCTTTCTTGAATGGGGAAGACGAGATAAAGAAGTAAATCTCGGTTTTGGTTTAGTTTATCCCCAGAACAAAGAAGATAAGATAAAAGGGATTTTCAAAGAGTTTGATATTTCAGAACAAGATATTTTTTGGGAGAAAGAACCAGAAAAGGAGATTTCTGAGAAAAAGAGACAATTAATTGCAATTGAAGATAAAATTAGAGAAAAAGAGAAGAAAACAAAGAAACTGACAAAATTCATTCCAGAAATAAAGGCCTTGATTGATTTTTACGGCTGGGAGAGGAGCAAACAAAAATCTTTCCTTTCTGCTGAAAAGACCAAGACTTGTTTTTCTGTTTTAAGCTGGGTTCCAGAGAACTCAGTTTCTTTTTTGGAAAAGAAAATTGAAGAGATAACTCCCAGTTTTTTAATAAGAGAGAGAGAAATAAAAGAGAATGAGAAACCGCCCATTGTTATTAAAAATAAGAAAGCGGCTCAGCCTTTTGAATCAGTAACAAATGTTTACGGCGCACCAAAACATAGCGATCCAGACCCTACTCCCTTTTTGGCTCCATTCTTTGCCTTATTTTTTGCTTTGGCTTTGTCTGACGCAGGATATGGTTTGGTTTTGTTTGTTGGGGGTATTCTAGCTAAAAGATTTTTTAAAGATATTAATTTGAAGAAGTTTTTCAACCTTCTAATTATTTCAGGTTTCTTGACTGTTATTGCTGGGGTCCTGACAGGTACTGTTTTTGGAACGGAGCTTGCTGCAAGTTACAGAATCCTTGATTCGGTTAAAAATCCCGTAAAAACCATGATTGTAACTTTAGTTTTGGGGGCTTTTCAAATTTTTGTTGGGCTGATAATAGGGATGATTTGGGATATTAAACATAAGGGATGGAAAAAGGGAATTTCAGGGAGGGGGGCTAATGTTGTTTTCTTTTTGGGGTTGGCTCTGTTTATTTTAGCTGGTGAAATTCGTTTTCTTTTTGGGGCAATTATTGCTATGGTTGCTTTGAAAATTGTTTTTTCTCAAGAAAAGAAGGTGTTTTTGAAAGTAGCTAAGGGAATAGGGTCTTTGTATGATTTGGTGGGTTATTTTGGTGACATTATATCTTATTCAAGAATATTGGCGCTTGGTTTGGCTACTGGAATAATTGCTATGGTAGTTAATGTAGTAGCTTTTCTTTTTAAAGATATGATTCCTATTGAGATTTTGGGTTGGGTGGTTGCTATTTTAGTTCTGGTTGGAGGACATACTTTTAATATCTTAATTAACAGCTTGGGAGCTTTTATTCATTCAGCAAGATTGCAGTTTGTTGAGTTTTTTCCCAAGTTTATGGAAGGTGGGGGACGATATTTGAAACCATTAAGCAAACAAGGTCGATTTATTAAGATTATTAAATAATTAATTGTTAAA
This sequence comes from uncultured Candidatus Saccharibacteria bacterium, assembly GCA_964482615.1. GTDB lineage: Bacteria > Patescibacteriota > Minisyncoccia > Minisyncoccales > CAYZYK01 > CAYZYK01. Next base: position 9,059 of record CAYZYK010000005.1, on the reverse strand, counting down.
ATTATGGAAATCGGTATTTTATTGGCAATTTTAGGGGCTGGTGTTGCTGTGTCTTTAGCTGGTATTGGCTCTATAATCGGAGTTGGAATAGCTGGACAAGCAGCAGCAGGTTTAATCTCAGAAGAACCAGAGAAGTTTGGTAAGGCGTTGCTTTTGCAGGTTCTTCCCGGGACACAAGGTATTTACGGTTTTTTGGCTGCTATGATGGTTTTGCAGAAAGTTGGAGCTTTTGGAGGAGATATTGTTAAAGTAAGCCCTGAAATAGGCTGGCAGATATTTTTAGCTTGTTTACCTATTGCTTTAGCTGGTTTGTTTTCTGGTGCTTTTCAGGGAAGAGTAAGCGTTTCTGGTATTTCTACTTTAGCTAAAAAAGAAGAAGCTGTTGGTAAGGCGATTATTTTATCTGCTATGGTTGAAACCTATGCTGTTATCTCTCTTTTGGCTACTATCCTCATTCTCAACGCAACATCCGTTGCTTAATGAGAATTAAATTAATTTGAATAAAATGGCTTTACAGGATTTAATTCAACAAATTAAATCTTCCAAAGAAGATAAAATAGGAAATTTGGAGAAGGAAACTTCTTTGAGAATAGAGAAGATAGATAAAGATTTTGAAAGAGAATTAAAGGAACTCAAAGAGAAAAAAGAAAAAGAGATTGAGAAAAAAAAGAAGAGATTTCTTTTGCGAAAAAAAGAAGAAAAAGAGCATAGTCTTAAAATGAAACTTCTTTCAGAAAGAAAGATGATTTTAGATGATGCTTTCTTAAAGGTGAAAAATGATATTAAGAATCTATCAGAGGAAGAAAAAAAGGAGATTTTAAAGAAAGAATTAAGAAAGGTTAAGTCTTTCTTAATAAAAGAAACTGTTTTCTTTGTTCCAGAAGGCAAAAAGAGTTTCTTGAAAAAGGTTTTAAGTGAGGTTGATATCTCTTTTGTTGAGATAAAAGAGAAAAAATTAGGTTTTTCTGATGGGGTTTTGATTGAAGGTAAAAATATCTCTATTAAAATATCTCTTAACGCTATTTTGGAAGATATTTTTGAAGAGAAAAAAGCTGAATTATCAAATATTATTTTTAAGAAAAACACATGAAGAATGTCTGTTCTATAACTTTTTTGAGAGCAAGAGAGAAACATTTACCAGATGAAACCGACTTTGAAAGAATGATAAGCGCAGAGAACTTATCAAAGTCATTTTCTGTCTTACAAGATACCCATTATGCTCCTTTTTTGAGTGACAGAAAAGAAGAAGAATTTACTTCTGTTTTTGAAGACGAAAGAAGGGTTTTTAAAAAAGACCTTCAAAAAATGGGAGTTAGTCAAGATGTAATTAATTTTCTTCATCTTAAAGCAGATTTTCACAACTTGGCTTTGTTTTTGAAAAAAGATATTTTTGGGGAAGATTTTTCTGAAAAAGATGTTTCAGAGGAGGGAATTTCAGATTTTGAGAAATTAAAAAAGAAACATTCTGAATTGATAGATGAGATTAAAAGCAAGAAGTTTGAAAACTTCTCTGAACTATATCAATTTTTAACAGAAGCTTACTTCAAGAGAGCAGCAGAACTAACAGAACAAGAAGAGATTAAGAAGTTTCTAAAAGATTATTATCAAGTTATTAAAGAAAAAAAAGAGAAAGGTACTCTCACTTTAAAAGAAACCAAGAAAAGGTTAACTTCTCTTGAGGAGGACTTTTTTGAAAAGCAAAGATGGAGAATTGAAGGAGTAGGACCTATTTTCTCTTATTTTCTGAAAAGAAAAAAAGCAGAAAAAATATCTTATACTATTTTATCTTCAAAAAAGATAAATTTAGATGAAGTTGAAATTGAAAAATTAACTAAATCTTTACCCGCCTTATTATGAAAGTAGCTTTTATTGCACCAGAACAATATGTAGAAAGCCTATCTCTTTTGGGGTTTGAGGTTTTCTCTGCTGATACTGAAAAAAAAGCAGAAGAGAAAATAAAGGAACTTAAGGGAGATGATTTCGGGTTGATTTTTGTCAGCGGTGATATTTATTTTAAAGAAACTCCCGGGGTGGTCGTTTTGCCGGGAATAGTTAAAAAACCCAAAACAGGTTTTTTACAAGAAATTGTTAAAGATGCTTTGGGCAAAGAAATTAAATTAAAGTAATTGGCTATTATTAAATTATGCAAGAAGGAAAAATAATAAAAGTTTCAGGGCCATTGATTGTGGCTGATGGTATGTCTGGGGTCAAAAACTATGAAGTGGTTAAGGCCTCAAAACTTAACTTAATTGGTGAGGTAATTGAGCTTAAAGGAGATACAGCTTCAATCCAAGTTTATGAGGAAACCTCGGGGGTGGGTCCTGGTGAACCAGTTTACGCTACCGGGAGTCAATTATCTGTTGAATTGGGTCCTGGTTTAATAGGTTCAATTTATGATGGAATTCAAAGACCCTTGGAGCTAATTTCAGAAAAATCAGGTGATTTTATTAAAAGAGGTATTGAGGTTGAACCTTTCTCCAAAAAAAAGAAATGGAAATTTAACTCTTTATTGAAAAAAGGAGATAAAGTCAGAGGGGGTGATATTTTAGGTGAAGTTAAAGAAACACCTTTGGTTGATCATAAAATTATGGTACCACCTGAAGTGAAAGAAGGTCAGATTTTGGAGATAAAAGAAGGTGAATTTACAGTTGAAGATAAAATAGCTGAGCTGAGGTTAGAGAACGGGGAAAACTTTTCTGTTAAAATGAGCCAGAAATGGCCCATTCGTCAGCCAAGGCCAACAAAAACTAAGCTTTTACCTTTCCAGCCTTTAGTTACAGGACAGAGGGTGATTGATACTTTCTTTCCAATAGCCAAAGGGGGAGCAGGCTGTGTTCCCGGGCCTTTCGGCAGTGGTAAAACAATTGTCCAGGATCAGCTCTCAAAATGGGCTGATGCTGATATTATTATCTTTATTGGTTGTGGAGAGAGAGGGAATGAAATAGCTGATGTTTTGAAAGAATTTCCCGAGTTGAAAGATCCAAAAACAGGAAGGCCTTTAATGGAAAGAACAATTTTGATAGCCAATACCTCAAATATGCCGGTGGCTGCAAGAGAGGCCTCAATTTATACTGGAATTACTTTGGGTGAGTATTTCCGGGACATGGGATATGATGTTGCTTTGATGGCTGATTCGACCTCAAGATGGGCAGAAGCTTTAAGAGAAATATCAGGAAGATTAGAGGAAATGCCAGGGGAGGAAGGTTATCCTGCTTACTTGGGTTCCAGAACAGCCTCTTTTTATGAGAGGGCGGGTTATGTTGTTTGTGAAGGATCAGAAGAAAGAAAAGGGTCTTTGACCGTTATCGGTTCTGTTTCACCACCGGGTGGTGATCTTTCAGAACCTGTAACTCAAAATACTTTGAGGGTAAGTAAGGTTTTCTGGAGTTTAGATAAGAAACTAGCCCACGCTCGTCATTTCCCTGCTATTGATTGGTTGTCTTCCTATTCACTTTATCTTGATAACTTAGAATCTTATCTTGAAGAAAATATTGGGGAGGACTTTATTGAATTGAGAGAGAAAGCTATGAGAGTCTTGAATCAGGAAGCTGAACTTGAGGAAATAGTTAGATTGGTTGGTTATGAAGGATTGTCAGATAAAGATAAACTTATTTTGGAGACAGCAAAATCAGTCAGAGAAGATTTTCTCTTACAAAACGCTTTTGATGAAAGAGATACTTACACTAGTTTGAAGAGACAATATGAAATATTGAAAGCTATTGTTGAGTTTCATAAAAAAGCTCAGGATCTTTTGGGTCAAGGTAGGTCAGTTGAGGAGATTTTAAAACTTGAGGAAAAAAAGAAAATTCCTCAAATGAAATATGAAAAAAATTAACCATTTTAAATTATGAAAGTAAAATACAAAGGATTAAAAGAAATAGCAGGACCCTTGGTTGTAGTTGAGGGGGTGAAGGAAGTTAAATACAAAGAGTTAGTTGAAATTGAACTAGCTGATGGTTCTCGCAGGTTAGGTCAGGTTCTTGAAGTAGAGAAGGGGAAAGCTTTAGTTCAGATGTTTGAAGATACTAGAGGCATGGATTTGAAAAAAGCTGAGGCTGTGTTTTTGGGTAAAACAATGAAACTTGGGGTAAGTTCTGAGATGTTGGGAAGAATTTTTGATGGTTCTGGCAAACCCATTGATGGTTCACCCGAGCCCATTGAGGAGAAAACACTTGATATTATAGGTGATCCTATTAATCCTTATAGAAGAGAATATCCAAATAACTTTATTCAAACAGGTATTTCAGCGATTGATGGTTTAAATACCTTGGTCAGGGGACAAAAATTACCTATATTTTCTGGGGCTGGTTTACCTCATTCTTCTTTAGCTACCCAAATAGCAAGACAAGCTAAGGTGAAAGGTGAGTTCAGTGTTGTTTTTGGTGCTATGGGGATTACTTTTGAGGAAGCTCAATTTTTTATTAAAGAATTTAAAGAAACAGGAGCTATTTTCAGGGCTGCCCTTTTTATTAACACCGCTGATGATCCTGTAATTGAAAGAATTACTTTACCGAGAATAGCTTTAACCACAGCAGAATATTTAGCTTTTGAAAAAGGAAAGCACGTGTTGGTAATACTCACGGATATGACCAATTATTGTGAAGCTTTGAAGGAAGTTTCGGCAGCAAGAAAAGAAGTTCCCGGAAGAAGAGGTTATCCGGGATACCTTTATACTGATCTTTCTACAATTTATGAGAGAGCAGGCTTGATTAAAGGAAAAGAGGGTTCTATAACTCAGATTCCTATTTTAACTATGCCAGAAGATGATATTACCCATCCTATTCCTGATCTTTCAGGATACATTACAGAAGGACAGATAATTTTATCTCGTTCTTTACATCAATCTGGTATTTACCCTCCAATTGATGTTTTAAGTAGTCTTTCTCGTTTGAGAGATAAAGGAATAGGGGAGGGGAAAACGAGGAAAGATCATCCCGGATTAGCTAACCAGCTTTTTGCTTCATATGCTCGAGGTCAGGAAGTTAAGGAATTATCTGTCATTTTGGGTGAGTCTGCTCTTTCTGAAACAGACCAGCTTTATTTACGTTTTGCAGAGAAGTTTGAGGAGAAGTTTTTGCAACAAGAATTATTAGAGAACAGGAGCATTGAAGATACTTTGAACTTGGGTTGGGAACTCTTGAAGATATTACCAAGAGAAGAATTGAAAAGGGTCCGAGAAGAAGATATTAAAAAATATATTGGAGATGAAGATAAAAGTTAATCCAACAAGACAAGAGCTCCTGGAGCTTAAAAAAAGGTTAGAAAGAGCAAAAACAGGACATGATCTTCTGGAAGATAAGTTAGAGAGTTTGATGCGGGAGTTTTTGGGTAAGATAAAAGAGATTAAGAAATTAAGAGAGAAAATTGAGAGGGAGCTTCCTTTGGTTTTTTACTCTTTTTTTGATTTTCAGATAACTTTTGGTGAGAAAGAAACAAGAAATTTATTATCTTCTGTTCCAAAACTCAAAATAGGTACTGTTTCAGAAAATATTGTTGGTGTTAAAACCAGAAAATATGAAGCAGAAAACAAAGAAGAGGTTTTGGGATATTCTTTTTCTGGTGTGTTACCTTCTTTTTTCCTTTCTCGGATTCAAGAATCTTTAAAAAATATCTTTAATGATCTTTTGTATTATGCTTCCCTGGAGCAAGAGATAAGAGCTTTAGCAGATGAGATAACAACAACCAGAAGAAGGGTTAATGCTTTAGAATATGTTTTTATACCCCAGATGGAAGAGAGCAAGAAATATATTTTCCAGAAACTGGAGGAGAACGAAAGGTTCACTAGGGCTCTTTTGATGAGACTTAAAGCTCAGTTGATAGATTAAACTCATTTTCTAATTCTGTTTAAGAAAATCGCCAAAGAAGCGGTTTTTTGTTAAAATGAGGATATAATTTAAAAAAACTATGATTTTAGAAGAAGAAAAAACAACCAAAGATGATTATGAGAGAATGCTGGGGCAGATTTATCCTTTGCTCAAAGATAGAATAAAAGCTTCTGTTGATAAAGAATTACACAGGCAGTTTTTGAAGAAAGTAGTTGAGGTTTCAGAACGATCTTTAAGGTCTCTTTTGTATGGTTCTTTGCAGTTTGATTTTTCAAAGAAAATTACAGAAGGTGAAATTGAATTTTGGTTAGAGAAGACGAGTTTAATCTTTATCTCCTATTCTTATTTCTGTGAGGTTTCAGTTAAAGAATGGTTTTATTTGTCAGATATTTATTTGAAAGATATTTCTTTTAAATACTTTTTCCGGGATATTTTGGGTTATTACAATAAAGTTTTTTCTGCTTCTTCTGATTGGGATGATATTGAATATTATGGAGCAGGTTATGAGGAGGCGATAGAGAGAAGAGATAAGGTAGGCAAAGAGGAATTGAAAAAGATTTTAGAGAAAGATTACAGAGCAGCGGGAGCTGAACTTTTAGCTGGTGTTTTTGGGGAAGATATTGAAGAAGAAAAAGAAAAAGGTATTTTCCTGGGAAAATGGATAAAAGAGTCTTTCTTTAAAATGATTGTCCCTCATCTTGAGAAAATAACCGAAGCTAAAGAATCTTTGAAAAAAAGACCTTCAAAAAAATGAAATTAAACAAAGGAAGTGGTTCAGTTTTTTTATCTCTTTTTGCCTCAATGATAACATTGGGGGGATTTTTTGTCTCAAGTTTTTTAGCTAACCCTTCTTTTTTTAATAATTCTTCTCAGGGAGAATTTCAGGTCCCGGAAGAAATTAAATCAGTTTATTTAACCAGTTGGTCAGCAAACACTGAAGGGTATTTGAAATATGTTATTGATTTAGCTGAGAGAACAGAGATTAACGCTGTTGTAATAGACATTAAAGACTGGTCAGGTTATGTTTTCTATGACACATCAGTTAAAGAAGCAGAAGAATACGGGGCAGAGAAAATATTTTTATCGGATATTGAGAAACTAATTGAAAGATTCCACAATCATAATATCGCTGTTATAGCAAGAATAGTTGTTTTCCAGGATCCCGTTTTAGCTGCTGCTGATCCTTCTTTGGCTATAAAAAGCAAAGAGAAAACAGAAGAGAGTAATGAGGATAATTTTTGGTTAGACAAGAATGGATTGGCTTGGGTTGATCCTTCATCTGAAAAAGCCTGGGATTATAATATTAAGATAGCAAAAGATGCTTTTGAAAAAGGGTTTGATGAGGTTAATTTCGATTATATTCGTTTTCCTTCAGATGGTGATCTTAAAGATATGATTTTTCCTTTTTTTGATAAAAAAACAGCAAAACACATTGTTATTGGAGGTTTTTTTGAGCATTTAAGGGAAGAACTTAAAGGAGAAAGGATTTCTGTTGATTTGTTTGGACTGACAACAATGAGTTATAATGATTTGGGGGTTGGGCAGATTATTGAGGATGCTTTTCTTTATTTTGATTTTGTTTGTCCTATGGTTTACCCTTCTCATTTTGCTTTTGGGTTTGAGGGGCTTGAGGACCCCGAAAAAGAACCCTATAAGGTAGTTTTTGAAACAATGAAAAAAGCTAAAAAAAGGCTGAAATTAAGCGGACAAAAAAAGGCTAAGTTGCGTCCTTGGTTGCAAGATTTTGATTTGAAAGTTGATTATGATGAAAAAATGGTAAGAGAACAAATAGAGGCTGTTTATGATGCCCTGGGAGATGATTTTTCTGGTTTTATGCTTTGGAGTTCAGACAATATTTATACTGAAAAGGCCCTGAAACCAGAATTTTTTGAAGTTTTTAGATAAAATATTATGAGTAAAGTTTATTTAAAAAAGGGTAATAGAAGGCGAGAAAATGTTTTTGAGTCCTTAGTGGGAATAGGGGATGAAATAAAAGAGAAAATAGGAGAGAGGACGGTTTTAATAAAACCTAACTTTGTTTCCTCAAGGATTCAGAAAGCAGCAACTCATGTTGATCAGTTGAGAGGAATTTTGGATTTCTTATCTTCTTTTTACAAAAAGAAAATAATAATTGCTGAAGGGTCAGCAGGAAACACTATGGAGGGTTTTGAGAATTTTGGTTATTTTCCTTTAAAAGAAGAATATAATTTTGAGATTGAGTTTCTGGATTTGAATCAGGATAAATCAGAACAAGTTATTATTTCAAAGGGTGAAAGTGTCGGGGTGAGTAAAACCATTTTAGATCCTTCTCTTTTTATTATCTCAGCTGCTAAATTAAAAACCCACGATACTGTTGTTGTCACTTTATCTTTGAAGAATCTTTTGGTTGGAATGATTGTTGGGGAAGACAAATCAAAGATTCATCAAGGAGTAAAAGAGATTAATAAAAACCTCTTTATTCTAGCCCAAAAAAGAATGCCAGATTTAGCTTCTTTGGATGGTTTTTTGGCAATGGAGGGTGAGGGTCCTATTAGAGGGAAGATGGTTGAATTGGGGGTTGCTTTAGCCTCTCAAGATGCTTTAGCTTCTGATAGGGTTGGGGTTGAAATAATGGGAATTGATTCTTCAAATATTGGTTATTTAAACTATTGTGCAGAAAATAATTTAGGGGAATATAATTTGAATAAAATAGAAATAATGGGAGATGATATTGAAGAATGTAAAAGTAAAAGAAAGTTTAAATTACACTCCGGGATTGAAAGACAACTTGAATGGAAAGAATAAAAATTTTAAAACTATTGACAAGCATTCATTTTTTAGAATATAATTTATTTTAGGTGGGATTTTTGGGAAGATTAGTCTCTTCTTGTTTCACCTTAATAGAGGATCTCATCCAATGTGGAGGAAAATTATTTCTTTCCCAACAAAGGGATCTTCTCAAAATGGCAAAAAAAAGAAAGAAATCATCTAAGAAAAAATAAAGGAGAGGGCGCAACTTAAGTTGCGCTCTTTTCTTTTTTAGTTTTCCACAGTTTAAGCTTGACAGGTCTTTTTTGTTTTCTTATTATAAAGATAGTTGGTACCTTAACATATTCGACTGATCGGAGAAACAGAGAAAGGACTCTATATAACACAAAAGACACAATACCCACCCGGGTTTCCGGGCAACCAACATCTTTGCGTGTCAACATGTTTACTATCTTACCTCTCTCTGTTTCTCCCTCTCTTTTCGGG
>CAYZYK010000004.1:34968-45829 GCA_964482615.1 uncultured Candidatus Saccharibacteria bacterium | reverse complement strand
ACCTGACATTTCTACTTTGGAAAGAACCTGACATTTCTACTTTGGTTTGACAGTCTATGTACTGGTTTGACAGTCTATATTGGAAAATTTCTATTTTGTCTTTTAATTCAATTTTATTTAAATCTTTTTCTTTTTTTTAATAAAGAATTTATACCAATTATTGTATTCTTCTGGAGTAATCAGATGAATTTAGAAAAGAGTTGACAGACCAATCTTCTCCCAAATCTTAGCCCTGGCCTTACTTTTCTTGTCGGTTGTATCTAATTTAGAAGAAATTACTAAAATATCAATATCTGCGGGCGTTTCGTTCTTTTTTAAAATTGAACCAAAAACAAAAACTTTAACTTTGTCTTTTAAAATCTCTTGGGATCTTTTTTTAATAATCTTGGCGTATTTTAGATAATCTTTAAAGTATTTTTCTTGGATTTTCCTTCTTTTTACTAAAACTTCCACTAACTTGCTCATAGATTTTTAAGAAAGGTCAGTAATTTATCAACAAACTTTTTCATAACTTTAACTTTTTCTTTGTTGAATTCAGGGGGTAAGTATCTTGAAGTAATATAGGGTTGCTCCAAGTCGACAATTATGCTAGCGTTTTCTTTTTTAAATTTCTCAACCCGTTTTTAGTTTTGATAAGCAGTCCCCATATTAGTTAGAAGTTCGGTGATAAAATAGGTCTTAGGGAAATCAGTTAATTTCTTGAATAAATAATATTTAAGATAAATTTGGCAGGACTGCTCTAAATTAAAAGCAGCCAAATTAAAATTTTCTTTTTGGATGTTATGCTCTGCGTTCTCTAAAAACCCATTACCCCTTTCTTTTAGAAAATCTGCCTTGGCCATATTCTACTTAAATTATATCACAATTACTAAAAAAAGAAGTTAAGTGATAATAATCAAAAAAGTTCTTTGCTGGGTTTATTCACTTAAAACCTGGTTTATTTTACTTCTGGTTGAGGGTCCCACATATCCTGTTCCTTTTTCTAACCCCAAAGGAGTTAAAATTTCATCTTTGTATTTTCCCTGAAACCTTATTACCGCCCGCTCTGTTAAAGTTAAAAAGTTGCCCGTAATCAAACCTTCGGGATAAATTTCAGAACCCTGATCTTTCAAAAACTGTTGTAAGCACCCGACTTCTTGGTTGTCAGTCAGACCAAAGTAAAGATTATTAGAAAAAAAAGAACAGACAATTTGATCTTTATCTGTTTCACTTTCTAATTCCCCTCTTAATTCATTTATCTTAGCCCTGGTTGTTTTTCCCACATATCCTGTTCCTTCGGTTATCCCCCAAGGAATTAAAATGTCCTGGGCGTATTTTTCCTGGAACCTGATTACAGCTCTCTCAGTTAAAGCACCAAAGTAACTTGTCTCTTCCCCTGGGGCCCCCACACCAGATAAAGCTAACTTGGTATCTGAGAAACCATTCAAGAAAACCTGCAAACACTTAACATCATTACCTGACATTCCTCTGCTTAAATCTCTGTTGAAAGAAATTTCAGAACATTCAACCGAAACTTCTGGTGTTTCATCTTCTTGATCTGGAGAACTTCCCTCAACTGTTGATATTCTCCAGAAATAACCGAAAGAAGATTCTTCTTTGTTAAAACCAGAAAACTTACTCTGAGCACTTGGTATTACAGTTAGAGAAATGCTCTCTGAACCAAAATCTGGAATATATATTATACCTTCCTGGTCTTCATCTAAAACTAAATTCTTAATTTCAAAATTACCATTAATGTCTTCAACTACATAATTTACCTCAAACTCTATTTCTGCTTGTCCCACAAATTCGAATTTTAAAGTATCTTTTCCTCCAACTATTCTATGCCATTTCCCGGCCCAATCTTTTACTGTATTTACCATAGCCATTGTACTTTCACCAACAAGAGGTAAGTAGGCTGTTTGAGAAACAATTTTTAGGTCTTTTAAGTTTTCGTTTAAATAACAGTATCTTTCCCCTGCCTCACAATCATTAATCAAAACAGCGATTGTCCAGTCAGTAAAAATATCAGAAAAATCCTCCTCAAAGCCGTTTTCTTCCAAGGCATAATTTATTGAAGAAATTCCAACCTTGTCTGATTTTAAAGAATCCTCCAGAATTTTCTCCCCATAATGATCAACTAAATAATGAATGAAAAGATTCAAAGCTCCATAATCTGCAACCTCTCCTTGCCATTCTGTAATTGAATCAGAAGAATTTTCCAAAAAATCTTCAACTCTTTTTTGAAGGTAACTACCCTCATATTCTTCATTAAAACCCACCGAGGTTGGAGCATATTCTGCTCTACCCTCATTTAGCCAGGTTTCTTCTTTTACTCCGTTCTTTTTTTGTTTTTGATTAAAAGTAATCAAATGAACGAATTCATGGGTTAAATAATTTTTGGCTAAATCAGAGGTAATATAATTTGAATTCAAATAAACCATTTCTCTTTCATTAGAATTTGTAGCCTGTTCTCTTGGATATTCATCAGCTGTTCTAAAATAGCCTTTTCTTTGTTGTTTCATTGGATGAACCAAAACGGTAATTCTTTCTTCGTCATCAATTCCTGGTCTCCATTCTCTACCATAGAGCGAGGTAACATTAAAATAAATTTTCTGCGCAAAATAACCATTTAAAGAAATTAAAGAATTTCTTGTTTTTTCTTGTTCTTCGCTGCCCAAAGAATCCCACCATTCATTATCAATATAAAAATAAAGAATATCGCTTATTCTCTGTAAAGTCGCTGTTGTTTCTTCTCTTCCTTGTTCATCATAAGATTTTTCCACAAAAAAATCTTTTTTCTGTCCCAAATAATCAGCAGAAACAAAGTAAGGGAAACAAACAAGAATCAATCCAATAAGAATTATATAAATTAAATTTTTTCTCATTTAAATATTTTCTAGTTCATCTATCTTAGAATTATAACAAATTCAATTATACTACACAATTCTTTAAAAAAAATAAACTAAAGAGCCCTCCAAAAGGAGGGCATCTTCAGTTCCCACAAGGAAGAAAATATAACGGACTTAGAACCTACTTTATCTACTTAAAGTAGAAAGATCAGTAGGCAAGGTGTCAACGTAGTCAGAATCAATGTTAGCACTTACTTCACCATCACGCCAGACGATTGAATAGTTATCGTCCTCAGCGGTTGAACCACCAGCATTACCTGCAGCTGTAGCATCGGAAGCGCCAGCATCATCTGCTAAACGAACACTTACTGAGTCGTATTGAGCAGAGTTAGTGACGTTAGCTCTAACGATGTAAGTTATAGAGTTTCCAGCTGGAATGGTATCCATACTAGCTAAAGCACCTGAACTGTTCTTGAAGAGTTGAACAGCAGCTGTCAAAGAGGCAGCAGTATCCCCAGAACCAACGCTTGAAGCAGCTATGGTTGTGGATGTTGAGTTATCTACTTGGACTCTATCGTTAATAGCGGTTGTTTGATCATTCTTATCATAGAGATAGAAGTCGTTTAGCTCTAAGTCAGTACCTGTGGCGTTATCAGACAAGGTTACCTCTAAAGTAAGTGCCCTGAGATCAACATCTTCGTTGGAATCAGCCTCAATGGTGAATTCAAGCAAAGTATGAGTACCATCTGTCAGGGTTCCTGATGTAGTGCTAGCTGTTACTGTAGGTTTGGTCTTTCTAACTTCCATTGTATTAGCAGAAGAAGTACTGTCAGTTGGATCATCATCATCTAATGTTTCACCAGAACCAACACCTTCTGCCTCAAATTCATCATCGTTAGTTGTATCCAAGCTGAAGCTTAATGATGGGGTGTCACCTGAATCAGCGTCACCACCGTCAATAGCGTTAACATCAGCCATTACAGTAACGGTTGTGTTGCCATCCTTTGGAACATAAATTGGATCAGAGGTTACATCAAAAGTGGCTTTAACTGAACCACTGGTCAAAGTTTGATTAGCAGTTACAGTATCGCCAGCTTCGTTTGTGTACTGTAAGGTGAGTGTTCCAAAATTATCGTTGTCAGCAGTTGCATCACTATCAACAGTGAATTTCTTAACAAAGAAAGCTTCATTTGTAGCTGAAATCTTGTAAGCACTGAAGACAACGTCTTGATCGTTAGCTACAACAATATCTGCGTTTGGCAAAGAAGCAGCGTTTTCTACAGTAATAGAACCACTTGAAGTTACTGTCTGAGCAATAGTTGGTGAAGTACCACCATTAGGATCAGCAGAATCCAATGTGATAGTTGAACCATCTTCATCTTCTGCGGAAACATCAGCTGTGGCGTTAATATCAATTGCAAAGTTGTCATCTAAGGTTCCTGGATCAACAGTACTTAGATCAACTCTTACTACTAACGTCTTGGATGTTCCAGCGGGGACAGTCCAGTTAACATCGTTAAAGGTGACATCAGAATCAGAACTTGATTCTGTCAAAGATTCAGGTCCTGCAATCTGAGCGTCTCCTTCATACAGATAAACCTTGCTGATTAAGTCAGACCCTTGAATGGTAGCGCCAGTATCACCAATTTCCATGGTACTAGTGCTTGTTGTGCTAGTGTAAGCAGTAAGGGTTAAGTCGGTGATTAAAACATCAACAGCATCACCGGCAGTAAATACAAACCCAGCTGCTTTAACACCATCTGTTCCTTTAACATAAGTTTGAGCTCCTGGTGAAGCAGCAACAGCAACTGATAAGCTTCCTGCTTTAACGGTCATATTTTTACCGTCAATAGCACCGGTAGGAACAATATCAGCTGTGCCAATGTAATCACCAGTGTCTGAACTCTTAATGTTAGTAGCAGTTCTTGCAACTAAGGTGAAGTAGTAAACTTCATTGTCGAGACGGGTGGTGTCAGCAAAATCAGCGGTTACTTTGAAGTTTCTGGTTTCGCCAGCATCAATATCATAACGGTCAGTATATGTCAAAGTAATGTTGTCAGCCGTGCCTGCTGGGTCACTATCAGCGTCGCTGGCATCTTTTGGTCCAGCAACAGTGGTTCCTGTATCTTCATCTACAACCTTAACATCGGTAATGTCGTCATTATCATAAACAGAATCCATATTGGTGGCGTTTTCAGCTGTAACTTTAATTCCAGTTGATCTTACTTCAACATTCTCCTCTGATGTAATAGAGAAGCGGAAAACAGTAACATCGCTTCCACCTCTTTGAACATCTTTAGCAGAAGGACCATTGAAAGCATAAGTCACATTACCTGCCTGAATGCTGGTTGAGGAAGTATCTGTGCTATCGAAGTCAGTACTAGTACCACTGTTGGTTACAGAAGTACCATAACCGTAACTTCTACCAACTGCGTGTAAGTCAGTTGTTTCGTCCAAGTAAAATTGTATTGTGTCACTGGAATCAAGAGAACTACCAAGATCACCCTTCAAAGTAAAGCTTCTAACTTCACCTTTGTCAAGGTAATAAGGATCATCAAATACCAGAGTTAAAACATCACCCGATACAGAAGCGTTCTCTGAGCTTACAACTTTCTCTGTTCCTCTCCAAAGCGTGAAGTTGTTGAATTCATTAACTTCAGCAGCACCTGCGTTAGTTAAAGCAATTCTTTTAACATCCACAGCTTCCCCAGAACCTGCTGTTAGCTTGAACTTAGCAAGCTCAGCGTTCTGAGTACCAACAGTAGGTTGGCCTATTGATCCTGCTGTTTGAATTTGAATTGAACCAGCAGAAGCAGCAGAAATGCTGTAAACAGTACCTGATGTAGTTGGTACACCAGACACAGAAGCATCTCCAGCGTCAATAGAAGTCAATTGGAATGAGTTAGAATCACCTGGTGTATTGGAAGAGTCCTGGTCAGCAAGTAAACTAAAAGTTCTACTATCACCCGCAGAGAAAGAAAGATCTAAGTTGTTAAAGCTTGCAGTATCATTGTCTGAACTAACACTTCGACCTGTTGTCAGTTTTTCTGAACCCTCGTAAAGGTAGACATTGTCGAAGTCATCTGAGGAACCAACATTGGTTCTGGTAAATACCATTGAATCAATGGTGGCAGCCCCATCGGCAGAAACAGTGAACTCTAAGTATTCAACCGAAGTTGCACCCAAGGGCACTGCAACTGATGTTGCCATACTCTCAACTTCTACGTTGAGGTCGCCAGATTCCTCCTCTTCTTCCTCTTCTTCCTCTTCTTCCTCTTCTTCCTCTTCTTCCTCTTCTTCACCCATTGCGGCTAATTCATCGTATTTTGATCTTGAAAGAGGACCAAAATAACCTCTGTAGATCCCGAAAGCAACGCCGTTACCTTCTTGCCATCTTCCGACAGCATCTTGGGTAAGAGAACCGTAATATTGGGTCTCGTTACCGGATGATCCAACACCACTTGAAGCAACAGTGTAACCAGCGTCGTTTAGGTATTCTTGCAAACACTGAACATCAGCACCTGACATTCCAGGATAAAGACTTCTTGTGAAGTTACAAGAAACACCGACGCCATCACCATCAACAGGAGTTGTTGGTTCGCCCCTAAGAGAAGCTTCTACGTTACTTACAGTAGTAGCGTCAGTTCCAAAAGATTCCAAAAGATCCAAAATAGATTGAATCTGGCTTTCTGTTAGAGCTTGAGCGCTGTTGGGAACAACAATCATAGATGCAATACTAACACTCAAAGCAATAGCTATCAATTTCTTTTTTATAGTCATTTTATAAGATTAAATTTGGTTAATTTTAATTTGTTTCTTATCATTACCGACCATCTTGTGATCTCTAAATGCAGACCCCGTTAGATGCTCAAAGCACCCAAACGGGATATTACCCCCATTAAATGTCAAAGCACCTAACGGGGCGGACGTCGCCGGAACACAAGATAATGATGTTCCATTTTTAATTTTATTTAACATTCGGTTTTCTAATTTTATTGATTGTTGGATATTTCCAAAACCTTTTCTAAAGCAGTTGAGTAGTCCCTGCTTTTAAAATTTTCTTCAGCCTCTTGCAAGAGGTTTCTTTGTTCTTCGGTTAAGCTCAACTCTTCCAATTTTTCGATTTCTCTTTCAACAACTTGTTTTAAAGCATTGTCTAGCTTTTCTGTTTCTTCTTCACCTAGGGCGCCAAGAGTTGCTAAAACAGATTTCTTTTCTTCAATCTCTCTAACTTCAAAAACAACTTCTCTTATTGCTTCGGAGTTTTCTTTTGATTCTTTTACCAATCTTTCAGCGGCCTCTGTTGCTGTTGTTTGAACTTCTTCAACAGCAGGTTCAATGCTATTTTGGTTGTTTTCAACAACTTTAGCTAAATCATCTAATCTTCTGTTTACCAGCCCAAGATCATACTTTAATCTTGCTTTCTCTGAAATAAAAACACCCTGGGTTTTCTCTGTTGCTTTCCTTAAAGGAAAAAATAAATCACCAGGGACCGTAGTTTGAGCAAATCCTAAACTTCCCACCAAAACAAGCAAGAAAACAGAAACAGCGTAAGCTAATTTCCTGCGAGAGAAGAAAGCATCACGCAAGACATCCAATGTGTTCACAAATCTAGCTTGGGTTACTTCTTCACCTAAAATATCTTGTTTTGTGAAAACAACCCATTCTTCTCTGGGTTTTATTTGATGAAGTTTTTTAATTTTTTTGATTAGTTCTTTGTCTTTCATGGTTTCTGGCAAAAAACTTGTCTTTTTGCCCTTTGTTAAATAGACGGATTTTAGACAAAAACGTTACACCCCCAAGCTAAATTTCTTCTATTTGTTTTCTTAAAGACTTAAGCGCCCTGTGAAGCATAACTCTTACAGCTCCTCTTGATTTACCCATGACTTCAGCTACCTCTTCTGTTGAGAAGCCGTCCAAATAACGTAAAATAATAACGTCTTTGTAATCTTCTTTTAGGCTACTCAATGATTTTTTAACCATTTCAATCTCAAGATCTGTGTTTGCTTCCTTTTCAAGGTCAATACCAGGATCAGACATATCTCCAGCTTCTTCGGGTGACATAATCTGAGCTTTTCCTTTCTGGCGATAAAAATCAACAACTAAATTCCTGGCTATTTGGTAAAGAAAAGCTGAAGGATTTTTAATTTCTTTATCTCCATCTCGGAAGGACTCCCATCCTTTAGTAAAAACCTGGGATGTTATATCTTCTGCTCTCTCTTGAGAGCTTACTTTCAAAAAAACAAATCGGTAGATTTTCTCTACATTTTTGTCATAAATTTTACTGAATTTTTTCTTTTGGTTGCTCATAAGATAGGACAAAAGATAGGACAAAACGCAAATCAATAGGACAAAGTTAGGACAGATAGGACAAATTGTTATGTCCTGGTCTTAATCTTATAAAAAGATTTGTTCCACTCCCCTCTCCTTACAATTTTTTCTTTTTTTAATAAATCATCCAAATCCCTTCTCAGGGTTCTTTTGCTCACATTTCCAAAAACCTCTTTTAAATCAGAAACTTGTGTTTTTTCTCTTTTTTTTAAAATTTTTAAGATTTTTCTCTGTCTTGAGTTTAAAGAACTATCTGTTTTTTCTTCTTTTTTTTCTCTTTCTTTATTATCCTTTTTCTTTTTTAAACCCTTCTTCTTTATACTTTCTTCTAGTTCTGTAGCTATTTCTTTTTTAATTATATCATACTCCTTAACTAAAACTAAAAAGTTAATATTATCTATCCATTTTTGATCTCTCCCTATTTTCAAATAATTCTTAAGAACCTCAATATCGGTTAAAACCTGAAGACAAATGGGTTCTTTTTCCAGACCTGCGCTATTTTTATCTCCCCCTGAGAAAAAACTAACTGGATTACCAAAAGTAGATAAAGAATTCAAAATTAGGTTAGCCAAAATTCTCAAAGATCTCTCCTTTATATTCTTCGCTAAGGGTTCTTCACCTGGAAGAAACTCAATTGACTTGTAAACTGCTTCTGTTAATTTTAAATACCTTTTTTGTTTCATAGTTTGAGAAATTAAAAAAAGGATGATTATTTCCTTTAAAGTTTTCCACAATTCTTAAAGTTTAACAAAAAGATTAAGAAAGGTCAAAGTGTGGATAAAATATTTTATTCGATAATTATAATTTTGATGATTTTCTATCAGAACCAACCCAGACAATGTTAAGAATGAAATATTAAAAGTTAAAAGAAAAAATCCTTTTTAGGAATAACATTATTAAATTAATTGAATTTTTTTATTAAAAATCAATATTTTAACTTTATTCTAAGTTCGCCAGCAAGTTGTTTGATCCACTTTTGTGACGATCAACTTTATGAGATAAAACAATCGTCTTCTAAAAATAATTGTTTGTTTTCTTAATATAAGTATTAACAGAACTTTGGAGACTTAAAAAATCTTTTCTTAGAATTTCTAAACTCTTTTTAGTGGCTACCTCATCTCTGGTGGCAAATATTTCAATAAGTTTCTTTATATCTTTATCAGAAAGCATAGCAATATTTCATTTTTAATTATTTCTAATTCTATCATGATTTAAAGATGACCCTGTTAAAAATAAAATTTAAGCACATATATAAAGAGTACCTCTTCTTTATATACTAGGGAATATTCTTGTAGTCTTCATATTTTAAACAATCATATTGCATATATCCAGGCTTTCTCTTATAAATCTGACAAGTATGTTTTCCTTGAAAGTTTAACTCCTCCAATAAAACTTCGGCTTTAAGATCTAAAGATATTCCATAATCATTATCTTTAAATATACTTTTTTCTACAGTAGAAGTAGCATTGCTTGTATGAATCCCATAATGATTATTTTCAAAGAGAGAATTCTTAATAATGGAATGACCATTTCCACTTATAAGAATTCCTTCTCCTTCTTTACAATAAGGTCCACGTGAATACCTAGAAGGACAGATCTTCTCATGACCACGAAACTCTACCGAATCAATGGTTGAGGTTGAATTCCTAATAGACAAACCTCTATGACGGTTATTCTCAATTAAAGAATTGGCTAAAAAAAGAGAGGTACCATCCACGCTTATTCCTCCCCCATAAGGTGAAAACATTGCGTTAGAAAATATACCTCCATATCGAACTATAATATTTTCTAGTTCTGAATTTTCGCCCAGTGGAGAAAAATATATTCCTTGCCAATTACCCGAAAAGGGAGATGACACATTGCCGTCTCTGTTGGTATCTCCACCATACTCATCATCTCGAATAGAGGTAAAAACGATCTTTTCTTCTTCTAATTCTCCCCCAATCGCTTTTAATGTGCCACTTATCTCCAGGCCAGAGTAATAATAACGAGCTTTTATCACAACCCCCTTTTCAATAAAAAGAGTTTTTTTCTTGGGAATAACAACTTTCCTGTTAATGATATAAGGACTACCAAGAAATGTTAAGGTAATTGTGTTACCAAGTTTATCAATAATATTCTGGGAAATTTCAGTGGTGGATTTAGAAACAGAATTTTCAGAACCAGGCGTACCATTAATTGAATTACCATCAACATCAATTCCGTTCCGGGTAATAAGGTTGTTGTTAGCCCAATTCTCAGGATTATTACCTAATGATTCAGAGTCAATTCTCTCCATTGTAATACGCTGCCACCCTTCCCCTGTTTTCTCATTTTTACCCGCGAACCAACCATCCTGACAATTAATTTCATCGATTAGTTTTCCTTCCTCGTTAACAAGTTGTAAATTCTCTCCATTGTTGGCTAATGAAGCACCGTGATAAACTAAATCTGCGTTTATATCATTGATAGTTGTATCATCAACTTTTTCTAGTAAATAAAATCCTTGAGGAGAAATTAAAACAGGAGATGAGGTAGAAAAAGTAATCGAAAGATTTTCACCTGCAGTTCTTAAATTCCAGCCAGCAATATTAACAGTTGAAGTAGAGTTGTTATATAATTCAATCCATTCATCAGAAAAAGAAGCAGTTGTTCCCATCCAAGAAATTTCATTAATAACTACTTGTAAAGATGGTTCTTCTTTTTCCTGTTGTTCCTCG
>CAYZYK010000004.1:0-34868 GCA_964482615.1 uncultured Candidatus Saccharibacteria bacterium | reverse complement strand
TCTTGTTCCTCGTCTTGTTCCTCGTCTTGTTCCTCGTCTTGTTCCTCGTCTTGTTCCTCGTCTTGTTGTTCCTGTTCCTGCTGTTCTGAAGGTTCTTGGGAAGATAATAAGCCCTCATCTATATATGCGCATTTTTGATCCTTAATGTTTTGCATTTTTATCTCTCCAATTCCGCTCACACGCGTCAGTTCATCAATTATGTAGAAAATTCTCTCTTCTATGATTCTCCCAGCAATAGTTGGACCTACCTCTATTAACATTTCAAGTTCTTCTTGGGAAGATGTGTTAATTTCTACTGAGTTTTCGGTACATTCTAAAGAAGAGTTTTGGTTATCCTGGTTGTTTCCACCACCTTCACTGGTTTCGTTGCTTGCGCTGTTATCTTGACTAGTTCCCCCAGAATCCCCTGAACTTCCTCCGCTACTTCCCCCTGAATATCTTTGCGGTAAACTACTTTCGTTTATATAAGCGCAGTTTTGTGTTTTAATGTTTTGGAGTTTTATTTTTCCAATCCCGCTTACCTGTGTTAAATCATCAAGCGACCGAAAGGGCCTTCCCTCTATAATTCTTCCCGCAATTACGGGCCCCACTCCTGTTAATATTTCAAGTTCTTCTTGAGAGAATGTGTTAATTTCTATTGAGTTTTCGGTACACCCCTCTTCTTTTTTCTCCTCTTTTTCATCTTGTTCTTTTTGGTAAGATTCTTCTGGTTGAGTTTCTAATTCTTGATTTGTGTCTTTTTCAACTGATACTTCTGTTGGGCTCTCTTCTAAAACAATTTCTTCGGTTTCTTTTTGGGGTTTTTGATCAGAAGATAGGTTTTGTTGTCCTACGGATATAGGCCCTGAAACTTTTGAAATAGGAATTGTTTCCGTTCCAAAAAGATTAACATAAGAAAAAAGTGACTTTAATTTATCCCAACCCCAAGTTGTTGCTCTTTTCCCTTCTTGGTATATGTTTTTTCCTATGTTTTTAATCAGTTCTTCAAGATTTTGAAATGCTACATTAGCTCTATTCAATTTTGAACCCAATTTATCAACCAAAGTTGGCTCAGAAAAGTCAAAATTTGGCACCTTCTCTGAAAACTCTACTGTCATTTCTGGCTTCCCAACCCAATGCCATTGATAGGTTGAACCGCTCTTTTCCATCTCTCCAATAGCCTTGAACACGAAGGGGTCTAATTCTCCTTCAAAAAGAGAAATCCTGCTATAGCCAGCGCCTTTTCGCTGAGGACGCGTTTTTATGGTCTTTGGAGAATATATTGTTACTATTGCTTGGCTATATTTTTCGTCTATTCTTTTTAAAAGAATGACATATTGGAAAGAGGGATTCTCTTGGGTTCCATCAAAAGATTCATAAGTGTATTTATCTAAAACACCGTGCGCTTCTTTAATTTCATTTTGTAAAAACCAATCTATTAAATAATCTTTTGCTTGGCTTACAGTTAATCTTTCAAATTCATTTATAGCGCTGGATATATCTCCTGCATAAATTATTTTCAAAACATTAAAAGAAATTTTTATAATTTCTATTCCTACACTTTTGGGTAGTTCCTTAAAAATATAATACAACTCTTCATTGTTCATTGCATCTTTTACAATAGATTTTGCCATTATTTTTTTTATGTCTCCAGAATTAAACATTTTTTCTATGTTTTCTCCTGTTTTTATCTGCGTGGTTCGCATTATTTGTATAACTTGACTTCTTTTAAGCGAAACCTTTCTTTCGTTCGCTAAAACAGAAAAGAACGGAGAAATCAATAATAGAATCGCCATTCCAAAACTAATAAAAAAGAATTGTTTTTTAACCATTTTTTCCAAAATTATTTAATCTCTATACCTTCTAAAAATTCATCAAACTCAGAAATCAAACTCTCTTCATTGGGCGCAATTATCGCCCGGAATTCATATAATCTCTTTTCAAATGGCAATCTTATTGAAATATGCGCTCTTTCTTGATTGTTAATTTCAAAAAAACTGCTTGTTTTAAGAGCTTTTAACCCGCTTATTTCCTTAATCTCATAGACCTCATAATCTGTTCTATGTATTTTTTCAGGCCGCTCTAAAAGAGCGTTTATAGTGTCCTGGTCTTGCTTTAACCCGTATGCCATTATTGTGTCTTTTCTACTGGCATCATTTATTTCTACCCAAACATGAACTCCGCTTATCAAAACTCCCTTTTCAGAAAATTTAGCTCCGGGACTAAAAAACCATACCCATGGATCGCCCTCGTAACCAGTTATCTCTATCTCCCATCCATCAAGTACCATTATTTTTAAATTTGCTTCTACGTTTTCCAATATTTTTCCCTCGGAAGTATCTTCAATAGTATAATTTTCAAATTTAGTATGTTTATAAACATCTTGTTTCCCCCCTTTATTCCTCTGCCACCATAAAAAAATCCCCCCAATAATAAGAATTAAGACAAAAATAACGATAATAGAAATAATATTTTTTTTGTTCATAAATTAAAAAGTTATCTGATCGAAGAACCAGAATCTTTTATTATTTAATTAAAAAGCACAATTTTTTATTATACTAATTAAAAAGAAAAGGTTTCAAGCCCAAAACTGTGGAAAACTAAAAAAAGACTCTAATTTTAAAAAACACAAAAAAAGAAAAAACAGAAAGATGGTAAATATTGTTATCTTATAAGTTAAAAAGGAATCAACAGAAATTAAAAGAATAATTTGTTTGACACAGGAATAATAATATGATATAATATGAGCAATATGACAAGGAGGGAAAGGTGAAACAAGAGACCAGAAAAAAACTGACGGTTGGTAAATGTCCGCTTGAACACCCAGCATAACAAGGGAGAATAACAATGGAAGGATTAGTTGCCGGATTGATGATACTTTCTGCTGTGCTGGCTCTCTTCTTTATAACCAGAACCCTGGTTAAGAGAGCTTCTCAGATCAACGAAGACGAAATCGTAGATTTTGCCCATCAGGCTCAGCAGATCGCATCTGCTGAAACACTTGAAGGAATGATGGACATTACCCCACTTTTGACGAAAGGGGAGCGGGAAAATGAGGAATGACATGTTCTACGGTTTTCTGGAAAGAACGGGCTGGTGGCTCATCCCGGCCATGATGGCTCTGGGGATCCTGCTCTTCATAATACAGGGTCTCCTAGACAAGGTCCCAGGTTCTCTTCCCTAAAAGAAGAGAACATGAGAGCGGCTCGTTTAGTCGCTCTCCTCTTTTTTTTAAAAAAACAAAAAGAGCGAGCATTAAGCTCGCCCCGGAAATACGATGGGGTTCAGAGACCCAAAACCTGCCCCACTCTGGCTTTCACTTGGTTTTTTTTAAAGGGCTTGAATAAAAGCCCGTTTATCCTCAAGTCTTCTATTTCTGATTGGTGTCGTTGTACATTTCCGCTCATTAATATAACTTTAATTTGGGGGTTCTTTTTTCTTGCTTTTTTCACCAATCTAATTCCTGCAGGCCCAGGCAATATAAAGCCCGGCATTTCAATATCAAAGATAACCAAAGAAAAATCATCTTCATTAAGTTTATCTAAGGCTTCTTTAGCGTCCGAAGCTGTCACCAAAGAACAATCAGGCACAATATCGGGAAGAATTCCCTCTAAAAAATTGACTATTTGTTGATCGTCGTCTGCCACCAGAACTTTCATCTTCTCTCCTTGTTTTGAGGAACACAAGTAAAGGAACTTTTAAATATTAAACAGTTTGAATAAATATGTCAAGTTCTAATATTAAAAACCTACAAATTCTTTTATTTTATCAGCGGGAATAGTAACAACCTTTCCCTGAAAATCAACTGTATTTAAGCCAAGAACATTGCCTTCAATATTAAACAAAGAACTTCCTTTCAAAAGATAGTTTTCAAAAATATTTGTTTTAATCTGGTTTTGATCAAAAAATTTAACAATTCCCTGATTTATAATATTTTGGGGAACACCTTCATTATTAAAAATTTTCCCAACCAAAAACACCCTTTCTCCTAATTTAACTTTTTCAAGATCAGCGAACCCAAGCGTTTTCAAACCCATTTTTTCAATCTTTATTAATACCAAATTCTGAAGAATATCTCTTTTTTGAATTTCAGCTTCAACTTCTTCTTGACCAACAAAAACATCAAAAGAAGAACCCTGAGGTAAAAGTTCATTTAAAGTAACCGCCAGACCATCTGAAGTTAATATTAAACCAGATCCTTGTAATATAGTTCCAGTCTGGGTCCTCACATTTAAAGCGACAGTTGTCTTTTTTACTTTTTCTACAGCTTCTTGCAAAGCTAAGTTTTCTGTAATAATAATCTCTTCTTTTGGATTAACAACAACCTGTCTCTCTTTTAAATTTTTAACAAACTGGAATCTCCCAAAAAAGGGCTCGGTTATCATCCAAGGTAAAACCAGAACCTGAAAAAGGAGTCCGCCTAAAGCTCCTAAAATTAAAATAGCAACAACTTTAAAGGTGGCTTTTTTCATCTTTTCTGAATAATTTTATTACTTGCTTGCTGTTTTTGCTGTTCTTTTCTCTTTTTTGAACTTTATTAAATCTTTCGGTGTTTGAAAAACAAGCTTCTCCCCCTTAACATCAACAGAAACTTTATCTTCTTCTTCAATCTCTGAGGTCACAATTTTCAAAGATAAAGGATCAAGAACCAATCTTTGAATTGTTCTTTTAAGTGGTCTTGCCCCTAATTTAGGATCAAAACCTTTCTTTGCTATAAGTTTCTTTGCTTTATCTGAAAACTGTATTTTAATATCTTTGTTTTTCTTGAGTCTATGTTTAACTTTGCGCAGTTCAAGATCAACAATTTTCTTTATTTCTTTTTTGCTTAAGTGGTTGAAAATTATAATCTCATCTATCCTATTCAAAAACTCTGGCCTGAACTCTTCTTTTAAAGTGTTTTTAATCTTCTCTTTAATACTCTTTTTCTCAGCTATTGACTCTTTAGCATCAAAACCGATTGGAGACATCTGGTTTATAAATTTGGATCCGATATTTGAAGTCATAATCAAAATAGTATTTTTGAAAGAAGCTACTCTCCCCTTAGCATCAGTTAATCTTCCATCCTCCAAAACCTGAAGTAAGATATTAAAAACTTCAGGGTGGGCTTTTTCAATTTCATCCAAAAGAACCACAGAATAAGGCCTTCTTCTAATTTTCTCTGTTAACTGACCACCTTCCTCATACCCTACATAACCTGGGGGTGATCCTATAATTTTAGAAACAGTGTGTCTTTCCATGTATTCTGACATATCCAGCCTTACTAAGGCTTTTTCATTATTAAACAAGAACTCAGCTAGAGCTCTGGCTGTTTCTGTTTTACCAACGCCAGTAGGCCCCAAAAACAGGAAAGAACCCAAAGGTCTTCCTTCCTCTGAAATACCAGCTCTTGATCTCCTTATTGCCCTTGAAATAGCCAAGATAGCATCTTTTTGGCCAATAATTCTTTTTTCTAAAATCTTCTCCATTTTCTCCAGCTTTTTAGCTTCTTCTGTTATAAGTTTAGTTGCTGGAATTCCCGTCCAGCGGGAAATAACTTTAGCGACATCTTCTTTGGTTACTTCCTCTTTCAGAAGATGATGTTTTTTCTGCAACCTAACAAGTTTTTTTTCTGTCTTTTGAAGTTCTTTTTTAAGTTCGGGAATTTTACCGTATTTTATCTCAGCTACTTTTTCCAAGTCAGCTTCCCTTTCTGCAACTTCTGTTTTGTAAGTCAGCTTGTCAATTTTCTCTCTTATTTCTTTAATCTTGTCAATTAATTCTTTTTCTGCGTCCCATTTGACTCTAATTTCTTTTGCTTTCTCTTTTAAATCAGCCAAAGAACGATCAATTACTTTCAATCTCTTTTTGTGAGAATTTTTCTCTTTGCTCAAGGCTTGTTTTTCAACCTCAAGCTTCCTTATTTCCTCGTCATATTGGTCAAGCTTAACGGGTTCTGATTCAATTTCCAGTCTCAAACCAGAGGCTGCTTCATCCATCAAGTCAATAGCTTTATCTGGCAAAAATCTATCTGTGATGTAACGATTGCTTAATTCAACTGAAGCTACTAAAGCTTCGTCTCTAATTTTAACTCCGTGGTGAACTTCATATTTCTCTTTTATTCCTCTTAAAATAGCTAAAGCGTCCTCCTGGGAGGGTTCTGCAACATAAATGGGTTGGAACCTTCTTTCTAGGGCTGAATCTTTCTCAATGTATTTTTGATATTCTTTTGAGGTGGTAGCCCCGATTGCCCTCAGTTCACCCCGAGCTAAAGCAGGTTTTAGCAAGTTTGAAGCATCAATAGCTCCTTCTGCAGCCCCCGCTCCGACTAAAGTATGAAGTTCGTCAATAAAGAGCAAATAATGATCTTTAGCTCTTTTAACTTCTTTTAAAAAAGCCTTTATTCTGTTTTCAAATTCACCCCTGTATCTTGTTCCGGCTATTAAAGCTCCTAGATCAAGAGCAATAATCTCTTTGCTTTTCAAAAACCCGGGAACATCTGCCCTAGTTATTTTCTGAGCCAAGCCCTCAACAATAGCTGTTTTGCCAACTCCCGCTTCTCCAATTAAAACAGGATTGTTTTTGGTTCTACGGGAAATAATCTGCATTAATCTTCTTATCTCGTTTTCTCTTCCAACAATAGGGTCAAGTTCCCCATCTCTTGCCTGTTTAGTTAGGTTTCTGGTATATTTTTCAATTATTTGATATTTTGATTCTGGGTGAGCATCGGTTATCTTAGTATCTCCTCTGATGTCAGAAAGAACTTTCATTACTTCTTCTGTAGTAAGTTTTCCCTGCTTCAAATCAGTTGTTTTCTCTCCTGTTTTCAAAAAAGTAACCTTATCTAAAACTTCCTTTGCTCCCGTGTCTGTTTCAAGCAAGGCCAAAAGTAAGTGTTCAACAGAAACAAATTTATCTCCCATCTCAGCCGCTCTCTTTTTAGCTTCCTCCAAAACCTGAGCCATGTCCTGAGTTAAATAGAACTGTCCCATAGTTGAAGGGTTAACTATAGGAGATATCTTTTTTATTACTTTGCTGGTTTTTTTCTTTAAGTTCTCAACATCAACCCCTAATTTCTGAAGAGTTGTAACTACAATACTTCCCTTCTGGGAAAGCAAAGCATACAGAAGATGCAAAGCATCAATCTGTTGATGATTTTTCTTCTGAGCTACTGTTCTGGCCCTTAAAATAGCTTGTTGGCTTTTGTGGGTAAAATTGCCGTTCATAAGTTAAACATTGTGGTATTTAATCTATTATATTATCATAACACCTTATCACGAATTACCCAAAAGAACAATACCCCAAAACCCCCAAAGAAAAGAGGGTCTGAAGATATTCTTTCTCTATTTTTCGGTTATTCAGTTCTTTCATCTAAAGTAGCGTAGATGATTTGTTCTCGATTATCTCTCAGAATTTTCAAAGCAACTTTATCTCCCGGATTATAGTTCACAATAATATCAGCTAATGTTTTTTCTGTTATTATTTTCTCATAATTAAATTCTAGAATAATATCTCCCTCTTTGAGTCCTGCTTTTTCTGCAGCAGAGCCCGAAACAACAGCCGGCTCTTCTCCCCCCCTTTTTATTATTAAAACGCCGTAATTCGCCAGAAGGTTTTCTTCTTCTTGTATTTTATCATTCACCAAAACATATCTTATCCCCAAAAAAGGATAAACAATTTTACCTATCTCTTTAACTTGCTCTATATCCTTTTTGGCTTTGTTTATGGGAATAGCAAAACCTATATTCTCCCCTGTCTGAGAAACAGCAGTATTTACCCCAATAACTTCACCGTCTAAATTAAGAAGAGGTCCACCAGAATTTCCTCGATTAATTGCAGCGTCTGTTTGAATAACACCAGGAAGGGTTTCAACCAATCCAACTCCTCTGGCGGTAATAGTTCTCTCAAGGCCCGAAACAACCCCAACAGACACTGTGTTTCTGAATTCACCCAGAGCATTCCCAATAGCAATAACGGTTTGTCCTATCTGTAAAATAGAAGAGTCCCCCAATTTAACCGGGTCGAGCTTTTGATCGCTTTTCATCTCAATTATAGCTAAATCTTGAACAGGATCTCGAGCTAAAACTTGAGCTTCATATTTTTCACCCTCGTTGGTTAAAACAGTATAATCTGCTTCTTTGTCTGAAACAACATGTTTATTGGTTAAAACAAGACCATCTTCAGAGACAATAAAACCTGTACCTCCCCCAACCTCTTGTGTCTCTGTGCCTTTTTGTCTGTATTCTGGGAAACCAAAAGGACCCTCAAAGACCCTTTCATAAACTGGTAGTTCTTTGGTAATGATAATACTGACAACAGAAGAGGAGGCCTTCTTCACCACCGAAATAACTGCCTCTTCTTGGGAAAGCTTGGGAGTATATTCTTTTTCAATTACCTTTTCTTTCTCTATTATTCTTTCCTCTGGAATACTCAACCCCATCTTTTCTAAAGAGCCAGACAACTTCTGATAAAAGTAGAAACTGGAAATTCCACCAGCTAAAAAACCAAAAACAGAAGAGAAAATTACAATTGAAATAATTAAAGATTTTCTTTTTTTGAAAGAAATCTTAGGAAATCTTCTCTTGGAAGATTTATTCTTCTTTCCTTTTTTCGGTTTATCTTTCTTTTCTGACTTCTTAAATTTTGGTAAATCATAAAGAGACATATCTAATCTTTTTTTTCTTTATCAGTATAATTAAATCTATATTTAAAAATATCTGATTTTATAGGCCCTAAAAATATCATATAAAGTTCAGCTAATAAGTATTTTAAAGCTATTTTTAATCTTCCCTCCTTTTCAAATCTACGAGAAGAAGTTAAAACAGGGTTTGTCTTTATCCAACCAAACTTTCCTATTTTTTGGGCTTCTCTGGCATAAATATGATCTTCTGCTATTTTAATCTCAGGATCAAATCCTCCAATTTTCTCATGAATTTCTTTTTTTACCATTATCACTTGAGCTGCATGAGGTAAAAACTTCTCAGTTGCTCTCACCCACCAATTATAAATCTTATAACCTATTTTATCAAATTTCTTCTCTTTTACTATGATAGGAAAAGTTGCTATATCCAAATTAAACTTTTTAAATTTCCTTGAAGCATCTTTTAAAAAACCTTGGGGCAAAATCATGTCAGCATCAAGGAATAAAAAAAGATCTCCCTCAGCTTCTTCAGCCCCCCTGTTCCTTCCTTCAGCTGGCAAACCACCTTCTACCACCTCACAACCCCTTTTTTCTGCAATCTCTGCTGTTTTATCTTCAGAGCCAGCATCAGCTACAACTATTTCGTAATCTTCAAAATCCTGTCTTTTTATTGAATCCAACAGTTCGGGTAAATAGCTTTCTTCATTTAAAGTGGGAATAATTATACTGATCATTATAGTGTTTATTATATCTCAAAACAGAAATTTAAAAAATTACAGGTTGATGTTTTGTGTGTTATTATCAAAATGTCCTTAAAATTTTTAAGTTCTTATCGTTGAATTCTACTCCAAAATCAAAACTTAACCAAACTTTTGAAGTTATTTTATCGGATTTAATATACAAACCCAAGAAACAAAACCCGATTTGATGAATTACCCGTCGGGGCGCGGGCAAAAAACTTTGAAAAATTTATATTATTTTTAATTTTATAAATTTATTTTTAAAAAATGCACTATTTGATTTTAAAATGATGTTTAATTTCTAATGATGTCGTAAATTGTTCAAGATAATTTTAAATTCCTTTAATTTTTGGTAGAATACTTATAATTATACAGGTCATTATTTTTATAAATATACTTAAATTTTTATTATGAACATTTGGAATATCAAAAAATCGATAAAAGTTTGTAAAATTATGATCCCCGCATATATTAAGTCCAGATTTAAACCTATTCCCCTATGGACACATTTATACGTAACAAGAAAGTGTAACTTAAATTGTAAATATTGTTTTGTTAGAGATCCCAAAAAGACTGACCTGGGCGAAGAAAAATTAAAAAGAGTAATTGATCATTTATATTTTTTAGGTTGTAGATTTATCTCTTTTTTTGGTGGAGAGCCAACCATTAAAAATTTTTTTGTCAATTTAGTCAAATATGCAAATCAGAAAGGAATTATTACACATCTGTCAACGAATGGCATATTATTAACACCCACCTATATAGGTGAGCTCGGGAAAGCAGGAATAGATATTATCAATCTCTCCATTGATTCGCTTTTTGAATTTGATGCCTCAAAAAAAGATTATATCAAAAGTAAAAAGGTCTTAAATAATTTGATAGACGCTAGAAAAAAATATGGCTTTGAAATCAATGTAAACCTTGTACTAACAAATAAAAATATAGGTTCTGTTATAGAAATGGTAAGGTTAATTAATAAACTTAAAATCCCAATTTCTATTGGTTTAATTTTGGCTAATACTTACAACAATAAACCCCAAGATGAAAACCTATTCTTTAGAACTGAAAAAGACAAGATTAAACTTTATAATGTTCTAGATGAAATTAAGGAACTTAAGAAGCGAGGATATAATATTATTGAACCACTTCAGTATTTTAATGATATAAAAAAGTTTATTGAGGGAACATTAGATGATTGGTATTGTTGCGCCGGAGAATATTATTTTTCTGTTGATTCTAATGGAAAGTTTCAAATTTGCGCGGGATTGCCCGAAGAAGAAATAAGCATATTTGATATTGATAAGGATTATTATAAAAAATTGACAAATACAAGAAAAGAAAGGTTAAGTTCGTGTAAGAAAATTTGTTTATCCAACTGTTTATATAATACTTCATATTTCATTAAGCACCCGTTATATTTTATAAAAGAAATATTTCAATAATATAAAATTAAAAATAATATAAATTTTTTGAAGTTTTTCAGCAAACAGACAAAAAATGGAGTAGTTTTAGGGGTTTAAGTCCATGAGAATTTTTTGCCCGCGCCCCGACGGGTAATTCATCAGATCAGGTTTTGTTTCTTGGATTTATATATTAAATTTTGGTTAAGTTTTGATTTTGGAGTAGAATTCAACGATAAGAACTCAAAAATTTTAATTCAAAAAATTATGAAAAGAAAATTACCCTTTGAGGAACCACTAATAAAATCAGAAGAAGAACCAGAAAAACAAGAAAAAGAACCAGAAAAACGAGAAACTCCAGAAGAAAAAGAAGAAAAAGACGGTCCGAAAAAGGAATTAGAAGAAAAAACACCAGAAACTACCCAAGAAAGCCTGGAAACTATCCGAGAAGAACTAGAACAACTAACAAAAGAACAAGAAACACCCCTTTCTCAAGAAAAAGAACTTTTTGGTGATTTTGAAAATCCCAAAATAAATGAAGACGATAGAATTGAACTCTCCAGCCAAGAAAAAAGAGATACAGAAAAACAACTTAAAACTTTTAAAAGAAGTGTCCGTCTCTCTCCTCCCTCTCTGCTTTCTGGGGCAGAAACTGCTACAGAATATGACTCTCAAGCCACAAATTTTAGTACCCGAACCCAAATTCTTACATTAGAAAACGGCAAAAGGGTTTTTGCTGTATATAATTACCCTTTTTCCAGATTTCACCGGGTTGCAGATACTTTTTGTAAAAGAATGGCTGGCGATAGAATGACAAAAGCACGAAGCAAAGAATGGAAAAAACAATTTGAACAAAAAAGTGAAGTCCCTATTATTGAAACCGATGATTCAAATACGGTTTTGATGCCTTTTTTGCCAAACATAAACAGCCATGATTTATTCGCTTACAGTCAAGATATAGAATATTTTGGAGAATGTGATTGGGCACAAGAACTTAAAAAAGAAGACAAATTAGAGATAGCAGAAAGAATAGTTCAAGAACTCCAAAGAATTCATCAAAAAGGTAAAACATGGGGGGAAACCATCCTGCCCAATATAATTATAACTAAAGACCGACAAATAGTTTTCGTAGACCCAGAAACTTCATATGACAAAGGAGTTCCTAAAAAAGAACAAAAAGCAAGAGATTTAAGAGATTTAGTTACATCAATATGTGGGGCCCTCCATCACTCTAATCCAGATATTACCGATGACTTTTCTTCAATAGTAGATCGTTTATTATCTCAATATCAAGACAAAGAAGTAGTCCGGGAATTAAAAAAGCTAACATCTCAGAAATCAACCTTGGTCCAAAGAATCTTCAGAAGGTTTTATGAAACAAGCCGTTTGGGTATTTCCTTTGAGCAATACCAAAGAGTAAATAGGGCTTTTCAAGAAGAAAAAGAGATGCTTTCTTGAAACTATTGAAAACTATATTATAATTAAAAGTCTATCTCAAAATAGATTCTGAAAGGAGGTGTCGGATGATAGGGGTTACTGCGCTGTTCTGGTTCGTATTAGCATTAGTATTTGCCGCCTTGGAAATAGAGATTGAAGGAAAACACGGTTGGGCAGAGAAGCTTCCAACTTGGTATCGCACCAGCAATATTACTGGAAAACTCTATGGGGTTTTTATGGGAGGGAAACCCCTTACAGGGTACCATCTGTTCATATTCTTGTTATCTCTACAGATTTTCCATATAGGTTTTGTTTTTGGTATCAGCTGGTCTATTTCAGCCGAACTGAAGGTAGTAGGACTATGGTTTGCTTGGTGTGTTCTGTGGGATTTTCTCTAGTTCGTGCTCAACCCTCATTATGGAATAAGAGAATTTAAGAAAGAGAATATCTGGTGGCACTCCAAAAATCATTGGGTTTTTGGTCTATTTCCGATAGATTATACTATAGAATGGGGTCTATCGGTGTTGTTGACTTACTCGACCATCTGGCTGAGTAATGATTTCAGCATTCTGAAATCATTACTACTAAAACTCAGCCTATTCTTTGTGTTCACGGTTACCACAATTATTATTGTCGCACCACTATATAGAAGGTGGTACAAAAACATGAGAAAACCCAACAACCGAGACAGAGCCGGTATATTCCATTGAATACAATACCCCGTTCAGGTTCGCCTGTTACGGGGCTATTTTTTTACATAACCATTTAAAAGATTTTTATTATTAAAATAATTTTTTTGCTTCATTCCAAATTTCAGGCTCTTTGTGTTCTTCCTTTAACCAAAACCACCATTCAGCACCCCAGAAATAAAATGTATCCAGGCCGGTTCTTTTTGCAAACTCAACATTTTCTTTAAATTTCTCCAAATCCATTGTCTTTTTTTGTTCTTTCAAAGAAATATCATACAAGAGCTTGGGTCCCCAGGGTTCTGCTTGCAATTCAACACCAATAACTTTTTTCCCAAAAAGTTTCTCCACAATCTTAACTCGTCTGCTGTAATAAATAGGAGGAAACCACCAATGATTGATATATATGCCAAAAGGACCAGACCATACCCTGCGGTGTAAGGTTATACCAACAAAATCCCCCAAACTTGCTGCTCTCCACCACAAAGAAAACTCTCCACTATCTGAAATAATCACAGGTCTTCTTTTGGAATCAAGTTTTTTTACAAGCTTTATTTCTTCTCTGAGAAAGTCTTTATCATGCCAAGAACATTCCCCATAAGGAAAAAAGGGTTCGTTCTCCACCTGCCAAGCTATTACAGCTTCTGATTCTTTGTATCTTAAAACAGTTTCTTTAATAAGATTAAGTACTTCTCTTTGTTCTTGTTCTTTTGATAATCCTTTCACCCAGTCTGGAATATGACATTCTGGCCATCTTCCTGTTTTTCTACCCAGAACTAAAATAATATCAGCTCCTGCTTTTTCTGCTTCTTTAACCTGCCAATCAAGATCATTGAAATAATAGTTATCTTTTTTACTTTCCAAAACATTCCATTGAGTAAGAATTTTAATGTGTTTAACGTTTAAATCCTCCAATAAAGCAGAATATGTTTCTTTCCATTCAAGGCCAAGATAACGAGTATGCTCTGAAGAAAAATTAACCCCCCAGGTTATCTTTTTCTGTTTGGGGGAAGGTCCCAAAAAGAAATAAAAAATAAGAATAAGAATTAGAATTAAAACCCCTATTATAATTTTTCTAAGAATAGAATTCATTTATTTAAACAGCCAAAAGCCCTATTCCTATTCCTATCAAAAAAATAGCAAAAAGCTTCTGGAAAATTACTTTTCTTGAAATATCTTCTTTTAAAATATGAGGAAATTTCAAAGAAATTATTAAAGCAAAAAGAAATAAAAACAAATACTGTGTCCCCTGTAAAGCGTTAATCAAAGAAACATAGATAGCTGTGGGAGCTAAAAAAATAGAATAATTTTGCAAAATATTAGCTGCACCACCCAAGACCTGATTGGAAACAAAAATTGTTGTTGTTTTTTTTAATTTTGGAGCTTTCTTTCTCCCAGAACGTTTAAGCTTGTTTAAAACCTCCTCTCTTACTTTCTTTGAGAATAAAAGAAAAATTAAAACAAAAACACCACCACCCATTTTTATCCAAATAAAGCTTGGCCAAAAAGGACCCTCAAGATAGACATACTTTGATAAAACAAAACTCAAACTCAAAAGAAAAGCAGACAAAGCGGAAAACAAAAAGCTTTTCAAAGAAATTTTAGTTTTCTTATAACTTATCAAAACGCTTCCTGCAACCAAAAAAAGGAAAGCAATAATTTCAATAAAGCTTAAAGTTTCTTTGCTCAGGGAAAAAACATAAACCAAACCAAAAGAAAACAAAGGCAACAGACCACCGATTGTAGGGATTACTCTTGATGCCTCAAAAATAGATAAAGCTTTGTAAAGCCAAAAAAGAGCAAAAACAAAAAAAGACCCCGAAAGCAAACTCAATAAAATCAAATAAAAAGAGGGAATGTAAAAATCAACAAAGAATATTAAAAAAACAGCCAAAGAATTTAAAATCCCAACATAGAAACAATAAATTTTGGGGTCTGGAATTCTTCCCGAAAGCAGATACTTATCTATTAAAAAAACAACAGCTAAAATAAGATAAGCAGAAACTGCAGTTATTAACCAAAGCATAAACTTATATTTTCTCTCTTAATATTTTTTCAATATTATAAGTTCCCAAGTTTTCAATCTCAAGAAATCCCTGTATAGCAGCTTCAGCCAGTCTCCCACCCTCTATTAAATCGAAAAGCCATTGATCAGCATAAGCGGGGTTTCCCTGGCCAAAAGCTGATCCTACTCTCAGGAGCCATCTTTTATTGAAATGTTCGTGAGAACCCATTGAAGGAGCAATGATTATGGGAATACCCAAAGCAGAATAAAAAGAGAGTTCGCTTGGTTTTGTCCATAAAATATCAGTCTTCCTCAGTTTTTTATTAAATTCTTCAAAGTAATCGTAGATCTTCTCTTTGTAAATTATCTCAATGTTTTTGCCTAATTTGCTCCTCAACCCTAATTTCTTAATATTCTTTAAAAAGTAATCTTTGATTTCTTTCCTTACGCCAGCAACTAAAATCATTTTCATTTTATCTTCTTTGATTTTTTTTCTCAGACTATTTATTACCTGAACCCCCAAGTCTGCTTGAGCTCCAGCTCCACCAACAGCAAACATTAAAGTTAAGGGGTGATTTGATTTGGAGGGTAATTTTCCCAGATAATTTTCAATTAACGGTTTGTAGGGTAAACAGTATTCTCTTTTAGGGTCAAGATTAAAAAGGCGGTGTCTTAAATCTTGTTTTAAAACTTCTAGGTTCTCAGAGCCAAGATTCTCTTTTGGCAAAGGATATCCTGTTAAAAATATATTTTCTTTTTTAACACCGTACAATTTTAATCTGCTGACAACCCAACTACAAGGAGCTAAATATTTAATTTTGCTTTTTTGAGGATTGAGAGGAACCCAAGTCCTTGCAATATCAGCATCACAGACAACACAATATATCTCTTGTGGATAGTTAAAAATTTCTGCCATAAAAGCAGGTGTAAAAAAAGTTGTAATCAAAGATAAGGGTTTTTTCTCTAAATTAGAAATTAAATGTTTTCCCCAGCCATTTTTAATGGCAGAGAAAATAACTTTAAGGGAAACATTTGGTTTTGAAAGATCTCTCTTTGGATAGAAGCGAAGCACCTCCTGAAATCTGTCAAATATATTCCAGATAAAAGAACCTATTATTGGAATACGCTTGAACCTTGAGAGAAATTCATAAAACTTTCTGCTCCTTTCCCAAATCCTTCTATCTTTTTTGGGAATTTTCTTGTAATCATTAGCACTGATTACTTTTTTAGCGGGAGCCAAGTCCCTCAAAGGAAAAGCTGTCCTTTGATGACCATAACCCATATTAACATCTACCACCCAGGCTTCGGGGTCAGATATTTTTTTCTTGTGTTCTTTTTTGTTTTTCATTTTATAAAAAGTTATTTTTATCAATTGTACCATAAATCTTTATTTTTTTTAATTGTCAGGAAATAAAAAGGGGACCATTATAGGTCCCCGCCGTCTTGGTCTTGTAGTTTGGCTATTTTGTCTCTACACACAGCTGCTGTTTCGTAGTCTTCTTTCTTTACCGCTTTTTTCATTTCATTTTGTAATTTTCTAATTCTCCTACCCCTCTTTTCTTCTGGAGAAGAGTCTATTTTTGTTTGTTTTTCTCCTCCACCCATCAAATCAATT
This sequence comes from uncultured Candidatus Saccharibacteria bacterium, assembly GCA_964482615.1. Taxonomy (GTDB): domain Bacteria; phylum Patescibacteriota; class Minisyncoccia; order Minisyncoccales; family CAYZYK01; genus CAYZYK01. The sequence continues at coordinate 18,389 of CAYZYK010000004.1, read as the reverse complement.
ACTTCATCTCTAAGCTCTTTTGCTCTCTTTTCATCTCCTTCTCCCCTTGCTACTTTAATTTGAGCCATCAGTTCTTGAATTTCTTCTCTTAAGACCTCTGAGCCAAAATAATATCCAGCGTCTGTGAGTATCTCCTCGGGGAAAATAGCCCCCATTTTTTGAAGTTCTTCGATTGTTCTCATTAAATCTTGAGCAACAAAAATAGAAACTTCAGCTCTCAGAGCCAGAGGCACAGCATCGCTTGGTCGACAATCAATTTTAAAGCTTTTCCCGTTGCGTCCCAAAAGAACTTCAGCAAAATAGGTATCCTCTGTTAATTCAGTGATAAAGACATTCAACAATTTACACCCTGTAGCCCGAATAATATTAAAAAGAAATTCGTCTGTTAAGGGTCTCTCAGTCCTCTCTTTTCTTTTAAGCAAATCAATAACCATGGCTTCTCTGTGTCCAATAGAAAGACAAATTATATTCTGGGGATCTTCAATCTCAGATAAGATTAAATATCCCGTGGTTGTTCCAGGACCCAAAACCATCTCACCTATATACCCTATTTTAACTTCAACCCAGGGAGTCCTATCTATTTCTTCATTCATTTTGCCTCTTTTCTCCTTCCGTTAAGTTTTAAAGGGTCAAACTTTTTTAATCCTATACTAAAATAAAATATCTTTCAAGTTAATTTGACAAATCAAGAATAATTTGTTAGAATATGAATCAAAGATAGTAACTTCACAACTCTATTCCCACAAGGGGAGGGAAATGCCCTACTCCACAGGAGAGTCGGAAGAAAGAACCACGATTTGGTGTCATAGGTGTAACCCAGAACAACTCTGGGGAGTGGGCGTCGGGATTGAAGTTAGCAGAAACCCCCAAGAAGCCAAGAAAGAAGTTGAGAGAGCGGGAGGCGAACTGAAGATTTTCCCCAATGGAACCCATGCGGTACATCTGTGAAAGACACAAAAAGTAAGTATCTCCCCTAAAAGAACCCGATCCCTCGGGTGCTTCCTCTTTTAATGCTCAAAAAAGAGTTTCTTTTTTTTCTGAAAAAAGAAAACAAAAACAATCAAAACAAAATAGGAGAAAATAAGCCAAAACCAAGATATCTTAAAACTTAAAGTAGAAAAAGAAAAAGAAGAAAAAACATCAATCACTTTAATGATATAAGAAAGTAAAAACCAGCAGAAAAAGGAAAGAAGCCATCCCAAAGGAAAATAAATCATACCCACAAAAGCAAAAGAAAAACCCAAAATCATAACCCAGGAAACAAAAGGTAAAATTAAAACATTAATTAAAGGAGCTATAATTGAGACCCTTCCAAAATTATAAATTAAAACTGGTAAAGTAAATATTTGAGCAGAAAAAGTCATGGTTAAAATGCTTCTTAAGTTAAAAAAGTTTTCTTCTGGTAAAAATTTCAATATCTTTTTGAAAAAAGGAGAAAGATAAAGAATTCCCAAAACAGCTAAAAAAGAAAGTTGAAACCCAACATCATATCTTAAAAGTAAAGGATTAAAAAGCAACATTAAAAAAGCAGCAAAAACTATACTTCGGAAGGAAACACTTTCTCTTCCGATTTTCTGACCCAAAAGAAATAACCCCCCTACAATTCCTGCCCTGACAGCAGATGATTGAGCTCCGGTCATTAAAACAAACAAACAAATAATAATTATTGTTAAATAAAAAGCTTGTCCCCGCCAAAAACCAATTCCCAAAAGAAAACTCATCAAAATTGAAGTTAAAATCACAACATGCATCCCAGAAACAGCAGTTATATGACGCAGACCAACAATGTTTAATTTTTCTTTCAAATCTTGTGACATTCTATTTTTGTCACCCAAAATCATAGCGCCCAAAATTGAACTCTTGGGCGGGGACAAAACATTATAAACAACTTCTCTTAGTTTGTTTTTGAATTGTAAGACTTTACTATAAAAGAAGTTTCCTTTGTTTTTCTCCAAAACTTTAATTTCAGGATAATAAACAACAGAAAAAATACCGTCTTTAGCTAAATAATCTTTGTAATTGAAATCTTCAAATTCTTGTGGGGTTTTTAATTTTCCTTTAATTTCCAAGGTGTCACCATATTCATATTTACTGTATTTTGAAACCACAGCTAAAATTTTTCCCTCCATACTATTTGGCTCAATCTCTAATTTAATTTGATTTTCTCTGATGTCTGGTTCTGCTGAAACTTTTCCAATTAAAGTAATTTTCTCTCCAGAATCATTAACTTGTTTTAATTCATTGTTCTCTATTTTAAATTCAGCCATCTGGTAACGAGAAATTCCCAGAACGAGAAACAACAAAAAAAAGCCCGCTAGAAAAAGCTTCTTCTCTTTGAAAGTAAAAAATAAGCTGAAAATTAGAACAACCCCAAAAATTAAAACACCAACCAAATAAGGTTGATAAATATTTATTATTGAAGCTAAGAATATTCCAGAAATAAAAAAAAGACAAAAATATAAAAATAGCTTTGAAGACGTCATAAAAAAACTATCTTATCTCACATTTTTTAACAAAAGAAGAAACTGCTTTTTGAAATTCTTTCATTTTCTCACCAGAATAAGGTTTAACTTTCTCAAATTCAGGATTAATTGTTTTCTCTGCTTTAAAACTCTGAAGGTAATATTTTTCAGCGCCCTTTATCCATTTAGCAATCTTTAAAATATCTTCTTTTTCCAAAACAGTAGGGACAACTGTGGTGCGAAATTCATAATCTACTTTGCCTTTTTTTAAAAATTTTATACTTTCTTCAATCTCTTTTATTTTATTTTCCTTGTGAAAAACTTCTGAGTATCTTCTTTTTGGCAATTTAATATCCATGGCAACGTAATCTACTAAATTATCTTCAATCATTTTTTTAAGCATTTCGGAGTTAGAGCCGTTAGTATCTAATTTAACCTCAAAACCCAAATCTTTTATCTTTTTCACTAATTGAGGCAATTCTCTATTAACAGTTGGCTCCCCGCCACAGACAACAACACCCCCTAACAAGCCCTTTCTTTTTTTAAGAAAATCAAATAATTTTTCTTCTGAAAATTCGGGTTGTTTTTCAATTTCTTCTGGTAAAACCAACTCTTTTGAATAACACCAGGGGCAACGAAAATTACAACCAGCTAAAAAAACCGTGCAAGCTATCTTGCCCGGATAATCAATGAGGGTGGTTTTTTGGATTCCTCCAATCTTCATTTAAAAATCGGTATTATTTTGCTGCAGCCTTAGCTTTGTTGTTCAATTTTGCTTTGGGCTGGGGTATTTTGGTGTCAGTAGAAAGTTTAAACTCTTCTCTATCTTTGAACTCTTGTTTTTTACCTTTATTCCATTGATTAACTGGCCTCAAGTAGCCAACGATCCTTGAATAAACTTCACATGGCTGTTCAACTGTACACTTGGGACAGGTGAAGTGTTCGCCAGATAGATATCCATGAACGGGACAGGTTGAAAAAGTTGGAGTTAAAGTAAGATAAGGTAGGTTGTATTTCTCAAATGCTTTTTTAACCAGTTTCTTTGCCATTTCAGCGTTTGAAATTTTCTCACCCAAGAAAAGATGCAAAACAGTTCCTCCAGAATATCTACACTGCAACTCATCTTGGAGTTCAAGAGCTCGGAACAAATCATCTGTATAGTTCACCGGAAGCTGAGTTGAATTTGTATAATATGGATTTTCATTTGTTCCTGCTGTAATAATATCTGGATATCTTTCCTTGTCAGCTTTAGCTTGTCTGTAACTTGTTCCTTCAGCTGGAGTTGCTTCAAGGTTATACAAGTTACCGGTCTCTTTCTGATATTTAACTAGTATGTCTCGCATAAAATCCATAATCTCAAGAGCATATTTTTTCCCTCTCTTTGATCCAATATCTTCTCCAATAAAGTTCAACATAGCTTCGTTCATTCCAAGAAGACCAATAGTTGAGAAATGGTTTCCAAACCAAGATCCTCTTATCTTTCTAACTGAAGACAAATAATGTTTTGAGTAAGGATAAAGCCCCTTTCTCATAAAGTTCTCCAAGGCCTTTCTTTTTATCTCCAAACTTTCTCTGGCCAAATCCATTAAGTTACCCAATCTTTCAAAGAATTCTTTTTTAGTCTTGGAAAGATATCCAATCCGGGGCATATTTATTGTCACCACCCCAATTGAACCAGTTAAGGGAGAGGAACCAAATAAACCACCTCCACCTCTTTTGTAAAGTTCTGTATTATCTAAACGTAAACGGCAACACATTGATCTGAAATCTTCAGGATTCAAATCAGAGTGAATGAAATTACTAAAATAGTTAACACCGTATTTTGCTGTAGCTTTCCACATCGGTTTCAAGTTAGGATCGTCCCAATCAAATTCATCTGTTATTGAAACTGTAGGAATAGGAAAAGTAAATGGCCTTCCCGAGGCATCACCTTCCATTAAAACCTCATAAAATGCCCTGTTGAACATATTCATCTCTTCTTGGAACTCACCGTAGGTTTCCTCTTTTGGTTCACCACCAATAATTACTGGTTGATCAGCTAAGAACTTGGGTGGTTTAATATCAATACTTACATTCAAGAAAGGAGTTTGAAAACCAACTCTAGTTGGCACCATACAGTTGTAAAGAAAACCCTCCATTGCTTGCCTCACCTGTCTGTAGTCTAAATTATCGTAACGAATGAAGGGGGCTAAAAGAGTATCAAAGTTTGAAACAGCTTCAGCCCCAGCTGCCTCCCCTTGAAGAGTATAAAAGAAATTAACCAACTGACCTAGGGCTGTTCTGAAATGGTTTGGAGCACGACATTGAAGTTTTCCTGCTGCTCCACCAAATCCTTTTTTCAACAGATCCTGTAAGTCCCATCCCATACAATAGCAAGCCAAAGTGTTCAGATCGTGAATATGGAAATCCTCGTTTGCTGCAGCTTCCCTTATCTCTTTTGGATAAATTTTATTCAACCAATAGCTTTTTGAAATATCTGAAATTGCATATTGGTTCAAACCCTGCAAAGAATAAGTCATGTTGGCGTTCTCCAAAACCTGCCAATCAAGTTCTTGAAGATATTTATCAACTTTCTGGGTTGATTCGTCCACAACTTCAGTTGCTTCTCTTATTTTTCTTCTTTGTTCACGATACAAAATGTAAGCTTTTGCTGTTTTAGCAAGACCTTCTAAAATTAAAACTTCCTCAACGATATCTTGAATTTGTTCTACGTGAGGAATTTCATCTTCTTTGAATCTTCTATTCAAAATCTTGATAACTCTATTGCAAACTTTCTTTGATTTCTTTCCGTCTCCCTGGTCAGTTGCTGTTATTGCTTTGAAAATAGCTTTTTCTATCCTTTCTTTATCGAAATCAGCAATTGAACCGTTTCTTTTTTTAACTTTTTTAATTTTATTTCGGAACATGGTTTAAGTTTTAAAATTTTCAGGACTCAATAAGATTTTCTGAATAAAAAAACAAGAAGTTGTTATATTTTAATCGATTAATAAAAACGAGTCAAATGTTCAAAACAAAAAATTAAAATAAAAAATTCTTTAATCCCTTAAAAAATTTAAAATTTGCAAAAAATAGAAAAGTTTTCAAAAACCAGTGGCAATAACAGTAATTTTTATTTCCTTTTTGTTTAAACTTCTATCTTCAATCGCTCCAAAAATAATCTCAGCTTTCTTGTTTGCTTCTTTTGTAATAATTTCAGCTGCTTTTTTGATTTCAGAAAGACTTATTCCTCTTCCAGAGACATTAAACAATATTCCTTTAGCTCCCTTGATGGAAAAATCAAGCAAGGGAGAATTGATTGCTCTGTTAGCTGCAACAGAAGATCTTTTTTCTCCCTCTGCTTTACCTATTCCGAAAAGAGCACGGCCTGAATTTTTCATAATCGTCTTAACATCAGCGAAATCAACATTAATTATTCCAGGAACTGTAATCAAATCAGTTATTCCCTTAACGGCTTCTCTTAAAACTTTATCACAGAACAAAAAAGCATCCTCCACGGTTGTTTCCTCATCAATCAACTCAAGTAATTTATCATTTGGTATAACTAACAAAGTATCAATTCTTCCTTTTATCTTTCTTAAAGCCTCAGTTGCTATTCTTTTTCTTTGAGCCCCCTCAAAACCAAAAGGAGTAGTCAAAGTAGCTATAGTTAAAATGCCAAGATCTTTAGCAATCTCAACAACAACAGGAACGGCAGCACTTCCCGTTCCCCCACCAAGACCCGAAGTAATAAAGATCATGTCAGTCCCCTCCAAAACTTTCCTTATTTCATCTCTGCTCTCTTCTGCTGCTTTCTCTCCCAAAGAAACATTCATTCCAGCCCCCAAGCCCCCTGTAACATCTTTCCCCATTAGAATTTTTTGGGAGGCGGGAAAAGAATTTAAAATCTGAGCATCAGTATTTAAAGCAACAAGTTCAACTCCCCGCAAACTATCCTTTGTCATCCTTGAGATGGTGTTACAACCAGACCCACCAATCCCTATTACTTTAATTTTTGGTTTGGCCATATTATTAGGGTTTAAAAATTTTAAATATCTTTTTTAATTTAGGAGTAAATCCTCCTTTCTTTTCTTCTCCAGCCCCTTCCAAGGCAAGCCCAGCCACAACGGCTAAAGAAGTATCTTTTTCCAGACCAATAATTCCTTTGGGAATCCCTATTTTACAGGGTAGTTTAAACTGGTTCTTAGCAAGCTCAACAATCTTGGGAATTTTAGCTCCTCCACCCGTCAGGATTATACCACCTGGTAAAAGTTCTTGTTTGCCAATTTTTTTTAATTCTTTTTGAATCAAATCAAAAATTTCAGAGACCCGAGGTTCAATTATTCCTACTAATGTTTTAGAAGAAAAACCAACAGTTTCTCTTTCATTTGTAAAATCTATTTTTTTTGCTTTAGATTTCTTCTTTTTATCCAAAAGACAAGCTCCGTATTCTTTTTTAATTTTTTCTGCAGTTGAAATTTCCGTCCTCAAACCAATAGCAATATCATTTGTAATATAAGAAGATCCTAAAGGAAAAACAGCAAAATGAATCAACTGACCCTCTTCAAATACTGCCAAGCCAACAGTTGCAGCACCAATATCTATTAGGGCAACCCCAAGTTCTTTTTCTTGCTTTGTTAAAACAGCTTTTGCTGCAGCCAGAGGTGAGGGAATAACGTCGTCAATCTGAAGATTTGCTTCCAAAACAGATTGAGTTAGTTTTTTGAGACGAGAAGAAAAAGCACAAAGCAAAAAAACTCTTGCTTCTAATCTTATTCCCGACAAACCTACGGGCTGTTTTATCCCCTTTTGTTCATCAACTGTAAATTCTATTGGGAAAACATCAAAAACCTCATCATTAGGAGGTAAATTAACGGTTTTAGTTGCCCTAATAACTCTTTCTACGTCTTCTTCTGATATTTTCTCATCAGCTCTGGAAACTGAAACTAGACCATGAGAAGAAGTAACATAAAGATGACCCCCGTTAATATTCACAAAAGCTGATTTTATTTTTCTGTCAGAAACTTCTTCTGCTTCAGAAACAGCTGAAGAAATACTTTTTGCTGCTTCTTCAATATTAAAAACAATTCCCCTCCGAAGACCAGAAGAAGGACCTTCTGATTGAACCAATACCTCCAAATCTTTTTTTCCTGTTTCTCTGACAACCAAAGTTTTAATGGAACTTGTTCCTATGTCTAAACCAGTAATTATTTTATTTTTAAACATAAATCATTTTAATTGAGACAAATAATAATCTTCCTTTTTTCTCATTTTTTCTGCTTCTTTTTTTGATTCCTCGTGAGTATATCCCAAAAGATGTAAAATTCCATGAATTAAAACCCAAACCAACTCTCTTTTGAAACTTACATTATTTTTTTTAGCACTCTCTCTCACTTCCTCTGGACAAATTATAATTTCACCTAAATCTTTTTCAACCTTTTCAAGAGAAAGAAATTTTTCTTTTCCAGAATCTTCACTTGAAAAAGAAAGAACATCTGTTGCTTCATTTTTATTCCTGTACGTTTTATTTAATCTTTTTACTCTTTCTGAAGAAACAAAAACAATAGATATTCTTGAGTTTTCCTTTCTCTCTTCTTTTAAAACTTTATCTGTTGCTTTCTTTAAAAAATCTTCATCAACAGGAATTTCAGTTAGGTTATTTATCTCAATCATTTCCATTTTTCTATTTTACCCCAAAAAAGAGTTTTTTCAAAGAATATAAGCTGAACTTAGAACTATTTGAAAAAATAGATTTTAGCAAAAAAAGCCCGCAAAGGAAATATCCCAGTTTAAAATATATCTTTATTCTTTAATGTTAAATTCCTTTTCTTCCATATGCAAATACAAAAAGTTCAAATTCTCTTTTAAAAAGTTACTAGGCATTCTTGGTTCCAAAATCAAAAAATCAGCCCCAGGTTATACTACAAACTGAAAAACATTAGGATAAAAATAAGAAAATAAAAAATACTAGAAAACAAAAACACCCCAAAAAGAGTGTTTTTTTATTTACTTTATTTAATGTATTTTAACTCAATAAGTCTTTAACTGTCTTGTTTACTAAACTACCTTCTGCTTTCCCTTTAACTTTGACCATTATCTTGCTCATTACTTGACCCATATCTTTCATCCCTTTAGCTCCTGTTTCCTCAATTATCTTCTGAACTATTTTTCTTATTTCGTCTTCAGATAATTGTTCTGGTAAATATTTTTCTAAAATTTTAAGTTCTTTTTTTTCTTTTTCAACCAAATCTTCTCTTCCTCCTTTTTCAAATTCAGAGATTGACTCTTTTCTCTTTTTTGCTTCAGAGAAGACAATCTCAATTACTTCTTCGTTGTTAAGTTTTCCTTGTTTTTCTATTTCCCCTTTTGATTTACCTTCTTTTCTAAGCTTTGATTTCTTCTCAATTTCTTTGTTGTGCAAAGAAGAATTCAGCATTCTTAAAACTTCCAGCTTAAGTCGTTCTTTTTTCTTTAAAGCTTCTTTTAAATCCTGCTCAATTTTTTGTTTCAATTGCATAATAATTATCTTTCAAGCTCTCCCAGTTTTCTTAATTTTTTGTACTTCTCTCTCATTTCTTTTTTCTTCAAGGCAGATCTTTTCTTCAGTTTGTCGCTTTGGGAGCGCTGATAATATCGATTTTTTCTTACAGTACGCAAAACTCCGCTTCTTTGAATTTTTCTTCTGAAGCGGTGAATTATTTGCTGAGAAGATTCTCTTCTTTTTTTGTTAACTTTTACGGTCATTGTTTATTAATTAAAAATTAAATTTAATTTTAAGGCATCTTTATTCCTTTACCAGATAAAAGATGAATATGCAAGTGGTCTATTGTTTGACCTGCTTCTTTTCCGACATTAATTACCAGTTTATATCCCTTTAATTCTTTTTCTGAAGCAAGTTTTTTTGCTAATAAAAAGGCTTCTCCCATTAATTTTTTATCTTCTTTTTTTAATTCATCAACTGAGGGGATATGCTTTTTGGGTACAAGGAGAAGATGAACCGGGGCTTTGGGAGCAATATCTTTAATAACAATAAAATTTTTATCTTCGTGGACAATATCTGTTTTTTCTTTTTTTTTAACAATTTTACAAAACAAACAATCCATATTTATCTTTTTAGCCTTTTTTTAATTTCTTTTATTATCTTCTTGGTGTCAATTGTTTTCTGTCTCCCTGTTTTCATATCTTTTATTGTAATTTTATCTTTCAAAGCTTCTTTTTGCCCAAGGATAAGAACATACCTCATCTTTAATTTATCAGCTAGTTTCAGTTGCCCCCTCAAAGAATCTTTACTGAGAGAATAAGCTACTTTAACTCTTTCTTTTCTAAAATCCTCAAGCAATTTCAAGCTTTTTCTTTTAGCTAATTTACCTAGTTGAGCTAAAAACACTTTAGGGGCTTTAGTTCTTTTACCTTTCAACCCCAAAGATTTCATTAAATTTACAATCCTTTCTGCACCTCCTCCCATGCCGCACGCTGGAGTGTCTTTGCCCCCCAACGTTTCAACCAAACCATCATATCTTCCTCCTCCAATTAAAGTTCCTTGTTTTTTGCCTTCTTCTGTGTCTTCAATAATCTCAAAAACAGTTTTGGTGTAATAATCGAGACCTCTAACTAAATAAGGGTTAAGATTGTAGGGTAATTCAAGTTCATCTAAAAATTCTAAAACATCTTTGAAGTGTTGATGACATTCTTTACAGAGGTTATCAATTATCTGAGGCGCTCCTTTTTTAATTCTCTGGCATTTTTCTTCTTTGCAATCTAATACCCTCAAGGGGTTCTTTCTTATTCTCCTTTTACAATCAGAACATAAAGCTGAACGATGAGATTTTAAGTAACTAACGAGTTTTTTTTTGTAGGGCTCCCTACATTCTAAACAACCAATACTGTTTATTTCGATTATAAGGTTTTTGAAATGAAGCTTCTCTAAAATTATATAGCTTAATTGTATAATCTGACTATCTATCACCGGGCTTTTCTCTCCTAAAACCTCAAGCCCGAATTGATAAAACTGGCGGGATCTGCCAGCTTGGGGTTTTTCATAACGGAAAAAGGGGCCAAAATACCACAATTTTACTGGCTGGGGTAAGCTTTTCATTCCCTGTTCAATATAGCTCCTTGCTACTGGTGCTGTGCCTTCTGGTCGCAGAGCCACTTTGTTTCCACCCTTAGTTTTAAAAGTATACATCTGTTTTTCAACAATGTCTGTTCCTTCACCCACACTTTTCTCAAAAAGTTCAGCCCTTTCTAAAATGGGAGTTGAGATCTTTTTAAACCTATAAAATTTAGTTAGTTTCTCTAATATTTTGTAAATCTTCTGGAAATAAACTTGATCTTTGGGCAAAATATCATATATTCCTCTGAGGGTCTGTATTTTCTTCTTTGGGCTCATAAATATTTAAATTAGTAGCTGGGAACCTCAACTTTGGCCAAAGCACTGAAAGGAAAAAGTTTAACATAAACTTTTCCGATAATATCTTCTTTTTCTATGGGCCCCCATTTTCTTGAATCTGAAGAAAAGTTTCTATTATCTCCAAGAACAAAATAATTATCTGAATCCAGTTTAACTGTCAGATCAGAACCCGACAGGTTATATCCTGGAAGATATTCAGATTCATCTAATGCTATACCTTCACCCTCTGAGCTGTAAACTGCTATTTTATTATCTTTTATTTCAACTGTTTCTCCGGGTAAACCAATAATTCTTTTAATGAAACGCTGGGAAGGATTACGAGGATAACGGAAAACTATCACTTCTCCCCTTTCTGGATTTTCAAAGCGATAAGAAATCTCATCAATAATCAGATAATCACCTGAATAAAAATTAGGCTCCATTGAAGATCCCCTGACAATAAAAGGCTGAAACAAAAAGTAACGAATAGGGACAACTATTAAAGCAGCCAAAATAACGATTTTTAAAACTTCCCAGGTAAAAAGTAAAAACTTCTTCATAGATTAAGATTTATTCAATTTATATATACCAATTATACAAAATTTACTTCCTTTTTTCAAGGGGCTCCTTTAAGTTAAAAAGAGAACTATAAAATGATATAATAAAAGAAATAATTATGTTAATTATTGTGGGTCTTGGCAACCCTGGAAAAAAATACAAAAACACCTGGCACAACTTAGGATTTCTCGTTTTAGAAGAATTCAAAGAAAGGAACACTTTCCCTGACTTTAAATTATCAAAAAGATTTAAAGCTGAACTTTCTGAAAAGAAGCTCATAGACAAAAAAACAATCTTAGTTAAACCTCAAACCTTTATGAACAGTTCCGGGCAATCAGTAAAGTCCTTAATTGATTTTTACAAAATCAAAAACTTAAAAAATACCTGGGTGATTCACGACGATCTTGATCTTTCTTTTGGAGAAATAAAAATATCAAAAAAAAGAGGAGCAGCGGGCCACAAAGGAGTTCAATCCATAATCGACAAATTAAAAACAAAAGACTTTATTAGATTCAGAATAGGAATAAAACCTAAAAAAGGGAAACCAGAAGATACCAGAAAGTTTGTTCTCCAAGAATTTAAAGAAGAAAAAGAAACCATCAAAAAAATAATAAAAAAAACAACTGAAGCTGTTGAATTTTACATAAAAGAAGGGGCAGATAAAGCAATGGCTAAATTTAACTGATTGTCTTTTAACCTCCAGTCTGTCTGCGAAAATCAGGATCTTACAGACAATTGCCCGAAAACCCTAACTTTAAATTACTTGCTAAAGTAAAGGAGGGTATCATTTAGCTTTCACTTTCGCAGACAGACTGGAAGATAAAATTAACATTGACAAAACCTCACTACTGATATATTATAACTTATTATAATAATTCTGTCAAGAATACACCCCCTCTATTTAAAATAGAGGACTTTTCCCTTTCTAAAAATGAAAATGTTTAACTCAAAGAAAGTAAATAATTTATTAATTGTATCTATCTCCCCTTATTTCCTAAACAAGAGGAATCTTTGGTTTGAAAAAAACCTAAACAAAATATTGAAAGCAAAAAGAACTCAGTCATTCTGGCAAGAAAACACTATATTCTGTGAACCAAACCAAGATTACAATTTCTCCCAGTTTCTAAGAAAATTAGACGAGTTAGGATATGAAAAGGTCTTTCAAGTAACAACCCCGGGAGAGTTTGCCCAAAGAGGAGGAATAATCGACGTTTTCCCTGTGAATTCAAACTTAGCTTTCAGGTTAGAATTTAAAGGAAACAAAATTGAGAACATTGAAAAACTTAAAATCAAGACAGAAAATGAAGAGAAATCAAAGAAGGTTTTAAAAAAGAAGTTAAAATCACAAAGGCTTTTTTCCAATCTTAAAAAATTAAAACCTGGGGATTATTTAGTTCATTTAGATCATGGAATAGCTCGTTTTCTTGAAATTAAAGAAAAGACTTCAACTGTAGAATCAGAAAACCACAAATACTATGTTTTAGAGTATGCTAAAGGAGACAAATTATATGTTCCTGTTGGATTAGAAAGAAAGCTTTCCCGCTACATAGGATTTGTAGCCCCTAAAATATCAAGATTGGGTTCTTCTCTTTGGCAAAGAACAAAAAAGAAAGCAAAAGAGGAAGCAGAAAAACTAGCTAAAGAACTTTTACAGCTTTATGCAAAAAAAGAAATCACCAAAAGAAAACCATATTTTATCGACAATGAAATCCAATCTCAACTTGGGGCAAGTTTCCCATATCAAGAAACCCCAGATCAAATCCAAGCCATAAAAGACATTAAAAACGACATGAAAAAACAAAAACCAATGGACAGAATCATTTGTGGCGATGTTGGATTCGGAAAAACAGAAGTTGCTTTAAGATCAGCTGTTATTGCAACAACCAACAACCGCCAAACAGCCATGGTCTGTCCTACCACAATTTTAGCTAATCAGCATTTCAACAATTTCAAAGAACGCTTAGAAAAACTACCCATTGGGATTGAAATTCTTTCCCGGCTACAAACAAAAAAAGAACAAAAGAAGATAATAAGGGGCTTAAAAAAAGGTAAAATAGATATTGTAATAGGAACTCACAGATTATTTTCTTCAGATATTGAATTCAACAATCTTCAACTTCTAATTATTGATGATGAACAAAAATTTGGTGTCAAACAAAAAGAAAAACTGAGAAAAATTCGCTCCTCTCTTGATGTTTTAAGTTTGTCTGCAACCCCTATTCCAAGAACACTTTATTTAGCTCTTTCTTCTTTGAAAGATATAAGTTTGATCCAAACCCCACCAGAAAACAGGTCACCAATTAAAACTTTTGTTTCACCTTACAAAAAAGAAATCATCAAAAGAGCAATTCGCTCAGAATTAAAAAGAGGAGGCCAGACCTATTTCCTTCACAATAGAGTAGAAACAATAAACCATACAAAAGAAAGATTAGAAAAGCTAGTTCCCGAAGCAAAAATCAGCCTGATTCACGGAAGATTAAACGAAAATAGGTTGCTTGAGGTAATGAATAAATTCCAGAAAGAGAAAATAAATGTCTTGGTTGCAACAACTATTATAGAGAATGGTTTAGATTTCCCTAAGGTTAACACTTTAATTGTAGAGGACAGTACCCGTTTGGGTTTGAGTCAAGCTTACCAACTTCGAGGCCGTATAGGAAGATCATATATCAAAAGCTTCGCTTACTTTCTTTATCCCCAACCCCAAAAAAATCTTCCACCTTTAGCTAAAAAAAGATTAAAAGCTTTAAAACAAGCTGAAAGCTTAGGCTCTGGATATTCTATCGCCTTAAAAGATCTTGAAATAAGGGGGGCGGGAAACGTGTTAGGGAAAGAACAATCAGGTAGTGTTAATGCGGTTGGTCTGAATCTTTATTGTCAAATGCTCTCCGAAACTATTGAAAAACTAAAAAACACAAAAGAGAACTAAAACTTTTATCTTTTCTTAAAATAGTGTTAAATTAATAAAATGAAGTTAGTAATAGTTGAAAGTCCAACCAAATCAAAAACCCTAAGTAAATTCCTCGGCAAAAATTACAGGGTTGAATCATCTATGGGTCATATCAGGGATTTACCTAAAACCAAACTGGGGGTTGATGTTGAGAATAATTTTAAACCAAAATATGTTGTTTTACCCAAAGCAAGAAAGAATATAAGAAAATTAAAAGAAAAAGCAAAAGATACAGAAACTGTAATCTTAGCAACAGACGAAGACAGAGAGGGTGAGGCAATCTCTCAACACCTAACAGAAGTATTAAATCTTAACGGAAAACCTTACCAAAGAATTGCTTTTCACGAAATCACAAAAGAAGCTATTCAAAATGCTTTAAAAAACCCAAGAAAAATAGACACCAACTTAGTAAACGCCCAGCAAACAAGAAGAATCCTGGATAGATTGGTTGGCTACAAACTTTCCCCTTTTTTGTGGAAAAAAGTAGCCAGAGGATTATCTGCGGGAAGAGTTCAATCTGTTGCTGTAAGATTGGTCGTTAAAAGAGAAAGAGAAATAAAAGATTTTATACCAAAAGAATACTGGGAAATTGAAGCTAAATTAAAAACAGAAAATAAATCTTTCCGGGCTAAGTTAATAAAAAGAGATGGAGAAAAGATTTCCAAATTTTCTATTTCAAATAAAAAAGAGGCAAATAAGATTTTAAAAGAGCTTAATAGAGCTGAATATAAAATAGAAAAAATAAAGAAAAAAGAAACGAAAAGAAATCCCTTTCCTCCCTTCACCACAAGCACCTTACAACAAGCTTCCTGGTATAAGTTCCGTTATCCAGCTAGATTTACAATGAGTATTGCCCAAAAACTTTACGAACAAGGTTTTATCACTTATCACAGAACAGATTCTTTAAATTTATCTAAATTATCCTTATCTGCTGCTGAAAAATTCATTAAAGAAAACTATGGTAAAGATTACTGGCCGGGCTCTCCAAGAAAGTTTAAATCAAAAGGGAAGGCTCAGGAAGCTCATGAGGCAATACGACCTACTTTTCCTAAAAATACCCCAGATAAATTAAAAAAGAAACTTAACAAAAACCAATACAAACTCTATGATCTAATCTGGCGCAGATTTATTGCTTCCCAAATGAAGCAAGCAGTATTTGATTCAACAAAAGTAGATATTTCAGCTAAAAATTATCTTTTCAGAACCAATGGTCAAATTCTCAAGTTTGATGGTTTTCTCAAAGTTTACCCAAAGAAATTTAAAGAGGAAGAACTTCCACCCTTAAAAGAAAAACAAACATTGAAACTTATAAAACTTATTCCATCCCAGCACTTTACCCAGCCCTCTCCAAGATACACAGAAGCAACCCTAATTAAAGAACTTAAAAAAAATGGCATAGGCAGACCATCAACTTACGCCCCCATATTATCAACCGTTCAAAATAGAAACTATGTCCAGAAAAACAGAGAAAAGAGATTTCACCCAACCGAAATAGGAACAACAGTTAATGATCTTTTAGTGCAACATTTTCCCAAAATAGTTGATATTAAATTTACAGCTGAAATGGAAAAAGATTTAGATAAAATCGCTGAAGGAAAAAAGGAATGGACAAAAGTTTGTAAACAATTCTACACACCGTTTGAGAAAAACCTTGAAAGAAAATACAAAGAAGTTTCCAAGAAAAAAATAACCGAAGAAAAAACAGACAAAAAATGCCCCAAATGTGGTTCCCCAATCGTAATTAAACTTGGCAGATACGGTAAGTTTTACTCCTGTTCTAATTTCCCAGAGTGCAAACACAAAGAACCCTTGCCTGAAAAGAAAACTGGAGTAAAATGCCCAAAATGCAAAAAGGGCGAATTAGTTGAAAAAAGAACAAAAAAAGGTAGTTTTTTTTATGGCTGTAACCAATTCCCAAAGTGTGATTTCGCTCTCTGGGATAAACCAACTGGAAAAAAATGTCCGAAGTGTAACTCTCTCTTAGTTGAAACTAAATTCGGCAAAACTATCAAATGTTCAGATAAAAGATGTGATTACAAAAGAAAAAAAGAACCAACCTCTTAAACATGGAAACTGAAATAAAAAAGTTAATAAAACAAAATTCAGATCCTGATTTAGTTAAAGAAGCTCTTGAATTTGCCAGAGAAGCTTACAAAGATAAACATAAAATATCAGGAGAAAATTATATTAAACATGCAAAAAGAACAGCTCTGGGTTTAAATAGAATGAAACTGGATAAAAAAACAATTATTGCTGGTCTGTTACACGATGTTTTAGATGACAAACCCTCTTCTTTGAAAAAACTCACCTTAAAGAAGATAAGCAGCAAGTTTGGCAAAGAAGTGGCTTTTTTAATAAATAAAGTATCTGAAGCAAGCGCAATAAGTTACCCTTTAGTTCCCAAAACCAAAAAAGAAACAAGATTCAGCAAAGAAAAGATAGAAAACCTGAGAAAAATGTTCTTTGCTGTAGCTGAAGATTTAAGAGTAATCTTAATAGAACTATCCTCAAGAATAGACAACTTGAACAGTCTAAACCACTTACCGCCTCAAAGACAGAAATTATATGCTTTGGAAACTTTGAATATTTTTGTTCCGGTAGCTGACAGACTAGGAATGGAAAAAGTAAAATCCAAACTTGAAGATCCAGCTTTCTATTATCTTCTACCTGATAAATTTAAATGGTTAGAAGAAAACATAAAAGAAAAATATGAACAAAGACAAAATTATCTTGAGTCCTTTACTCCCCGCTTAAAGAGAAGATTAAAAAAGCACGGCATAAAGGTTCAGGATATAAATTACAGAGCTAAGTCCTATTGGAGCACTTATCAAAAATTCTTAGAAAAGGACAAAGGCCTGGATGAAATCCATGACCTGGTTGCTCTAAGGATAATCGTTCCCACCGTGAAAGACTGTTATAAAACTTTAGGAATTATTCACGAATATTACAAACCCCTTTCAGAAGAGATTGATGATTTTATCGCCAACCCAAAACCAAATGGATATAAGTCTTTACATACTACCGTGTTCTCAGATAAGGGTGAAATAACTGAGATGCAAATAAGAACACCAAAAATGCACCAAGAAGCAGAATACGGAATTTGCGCTCACTGGGCTTACAAACAGAAAATAAACCTTAAAAAAGAAAAAAAGAACGTAGATTGGACAAAACAAATCCCTAAGATTCTAAAAACTTACAAAATCGATTTTTTCAACAATAGAGTGTTTGTTTTCACTCCCAGAGGAGACGTAATAAACCTTCCTCAAGGAGCTACTGCTGTTGATTTTGCTTACATTGTACATACTGATATAGGAAATCACTGTGATTCAGTAAAGATTAACGGTAAATTAACATCTCTCTCAGAAACCTTAAAAAACGGGGACATAGTAGAAATTATCATTGATAAAAAGAAAGAACCTTCTCCAGACTGGCTCAAGTTCGTAAAAACAAGCTTAGCAAAAACTCGTATCAAAAAATATCTAAGAAAAACAGAATCTCCTCTCAGAAGACCTTTAGCTGCTATTAAAAGAAAGGTATCTAGCTTTTTGCCCAAAAAAGAACCCAAACCCGCACCCAAAAAAGAAAAAAAGAAACTTGAGGTTTCTCTAGCTGGAGAAAAAGGAAGTTTTATGGTCAGAATAGCCAAATGTTGCTCTCCCAAACCGGGAGACAAAATCCAAGCTTACATCACAAAAAACAGAGGTGCTTCCTTACATAAACCTTCCTGTAAAAACTTCCAAAGATTATCTAAAAAATTCCCACATAAAGCAATTGAGGCTTCTTGGACATCTGGTGAAAGTTGAAAATTGAACCAAAAATTGATAAATTAAATAAAAAGCCGAAGTGGTGGAATTGGAATACACGCAGCACTCAAAATGCTGTGAGCTTTAAAGCTCTTGAGGGTTCGAGTCCCTCCTTCGGCACCACAATAAAACTTTTTGATTTTTGAGAGGTCATTTCGTGGGCGGCTCGCAGAGCCGCCCATTGATTTTGCCCCGATGAATCCTTGCCACTCGGCGCGCTGACGCGCGCCTCGCGGTTGGCCAAAACGAGGTTC
>CAYZYK010000003.1:0-53846 GCA_964482615.1 uncultured Candidatus Saccharibacteria bacterium | reverse complement strand
TGTGAGAAGCATAGGGTAGCTCCCGAGCGAGGTGCCAGTAATTTCCTAAAAAAGATTGGGCGTCTCTCGAACAGGAGACGGAGACACTATGTTCATGACATAGTATCTTAGGGGCCCGGAAGGAGCCCACCGAAAATCCTCTCTGGGTGCTGGAAGGAGCCCAAAGTTCCTCCCTGGTAACCGCCTGTCTACCCCCATACCATCTGATGTCCTGCTTTAAGCAGGATCCGAGTCTCCACTCCGCGCAGTGGAGACTTCTCATTTTTATTTGATTTTAAAGAGAAGAGAAGGTAAAATAATCTATATGAGTTTAACTAGTTTTGAACTAAGAAAGAAATTTTTGGAATTTTTTAATAAAAGAGAACACACAATAGTACCTTCAAGTTCTCTTTTGCCTTCTGATCCTTCTGTTTTGTTGACTACCGCTGGGATGCAGCAATTCAAGGAGTATTTTTTGGCTAAAAAATCACCTTACGGTAACAGGGTTGTTTCTTTTCAAAAATGTTTCAGGACCTCAGACATTGAAGAGATAGGAGACAAAACTCATCTTACTTTTTTTGAGATGCTTGGTAATTTTAGTTTTGGTGATTATTTCAAAAAAGAAGCTATAAACTGGGGAATAGAATTTCTGATAGAGAAATTAGGCTTGGAAAAAAAGAAAATATGGTTTACAGTTTTTAAAGGGAACAAGAAGGTTCCCAAAGACTTAAAATCAAAAGAAATTATAAAAGAGATGGGATTTCCCGAAGAGAAAATCTCTGAGTTTGGAGAAGAGGATAATTTCTGGGGACCCACAGGAGAGACAGGACCGTGTGGTCCAACTTGTGAAATTCATTATGAGTTAACTCAAGAATCTTGTAAAAAGGGAAAAGAATGTGTGCCCAATTGTGATTGTGGTAGATTTATTGAACTTTGGAATTTAGTTTTTAACCAGTATAATAAGAAAGAGGATGGAAAACTAGAAAAGTTGAAACAGCAAGGAGTTGATACTGGGGCTGGTTTAGAAAGGGTAGCTATGGTCTGTCAAAATAAATCTTCTGTTTTTGAAACTGACTTATTTGAACCCATTATAGAGGAGATTGGAATCTCCAAAGAGAAGGCGAAAGAGAAGAGAATAATTGCTGATCATATTAAAGGTGCTGTTTTTTTGATCTCAGATGGAGTCTTCCCTTCCAATCTTAAAGAGGGCTACGTTTTAAGAAGAATCCTAAGAAGAGCTACAGCCATAGGAAAATTGCAAGGTTTACCGGACAATTTCTTTGCTCCTTTAGCAAAAAAAATAATTGAAACTTACCAGAATGTTTATCCTGAACTGAAAGCTAAACAAAGCAAAATCTTAACTGTTATCCAAAAAGAAAGAGAAAAGTTTGAAGAAGCTTTAGAAGAAGGAATTAAAGAAACCGTCTCTGAACTTGAGAGGACAGAAGAATATCTTTCGGGGAAAAAAGCATTTTATCTTTATTCAACTTACGGAATTCCTTTGGAATTTATTGAAGAGCTAGCTCAAAGAAAAAACAAAAAAGTTAAAAAAGAAGAGTTCAAAGAAGCTTCAAAAAAACACAAGGAAGTTTCCCGAGCCGGGGCTGAGAAGAAATTTGGAGGGGTGGGAATTGAACAAGTAAAAACAGAAAAGCAAAGAGATAAAGTTATCCAACTTCACACAGCTACTCATCTTTTGCAAGCAGCTTTGAGAGAAGTATTGGGTGATCACGTAAGACAGAAAGGGTCTGATATTTCACCCCAAAGATTAAGATTTGATTTTTCTCATTCCAAAAAGTTAACCAAAGAGGAGATAAAAAAAGTAGAAGATTTAGTGAACAAAAAGATAAAAGATGACCTTGAAGTTAAAAAAACAGAAATGTCATTTAAAAAAGCTTTGGAATCTGAAGCTTTGGCTGTTCTGGGAGCAAATTATCCAGAGAAAGTAAGTGTTTACTCTGTTGATGATTTTTCAAAAGAGATTTGTGCGGGTCCTCACGTCAATAGAACTTCTAAATTAGGTAAATTTAAAATAATAAAAGAAGAATCTTCTTCAGCCTCAGTAAGAAGAATAAGAGCTATTCTTAAATAATCTATATTAAAATATGTCATCAAAAATATACGATATTGTTCCACCTCAAGAAAGAAAAGAAGGATTTCCAAGATTAAACACAAGAGAGCTAAAAAAGAAATCTCCTCTTAAAGCTATTTTAATCGTTGTAGGATCGTTATTTCTTTTATTAGGAATTGTTTTGTATTTACGTTTGCCAAAAGCAGAACTTGAAATTCAACCCAAAACTAATCTTTTAGAGTTTGAAGAGAAAATAACGATAGATAAAGAAGCAGAGGCAGTTGATATTTTAAATAAAACCGTTCCAGCCGAAACACTTCAAGAAGAAAAAGAATTCTGGAAAGAATTTACTACAACAGGCGTGATCTCTGATACTGGAAAAGCCCATGGTAAGATTACGGTTTACAATGAATCAACTCCAGTAACTCCTATAAGCTTAATTCCTAAAACTAAATTTTTATCAGAATCAGGGAAATATTTTGTCTCTCCCAAGAGCATCTATATTCCAGCAGCCCAAAAGAGCGGAGGAGAAATTATACCCAGCTCAACAGAGATAGAGGTTGTAGCTCTTCAAACAGGAGAAGATCATAATATAGGTCCATCTGAATTCTCAGTTCCCGGTTTAGCTGGGACCTCCTATTACCATACTGTTTATGCAAAATCGAGCGAACCAATGACAGGAGGTTTTGAAGCAGAACAACCCCAAGTTACAGAAGAAGATCTTCAAAAAGCAGAACAAAATTTGACCCAACAACTTTTAACCGATATTGAGGTTGAATTGAGAAAGAAAATTTCCTCAGACTATATTTTATTTGACGATGCGATTTCAAAGCAGGTTATTGAGATTTCACCATTAGTTGAGGGTGGGGATTTAGTTGAAAAATTTAGTGTTCAGGGAAAAGCTGTAGGAAAAGCTTTAATGTTTAAGAAAGATGATCTTGAACAATTTGTTAAAAAATATATTTCCTCTAAAATTCCCTCCGATAAAGAAATCTACGAAAAAAGTCTGAAAATTAATTACACCCCACAAATCATAGATTTAAGAGAGGATCAGATTACGCTTAGTTTGAACTTTTCAGTTAAGATTTATCCTAAGATTAATAAAGAAGAATTGGTTGAAACAATAGAGGGCAAATCAGAAGAAAAAACAAAAGAAGTAATTTATAATAAATTTTCAGATAAAATATCTGAAATTAATGTAAATTTTTGGCCCTTTTGGGTCAGAAGAGTTCCTAAAAACGGGGGGAGGGTTAATATTAAATTGAACATAGAATAAAAGGGAAAACCCTTGACCAGTTAAGCTTATTTTGTTATTATAGATATTGTAAAAATGGCTTCTAACAATAAAAAGAGACAAGAAAAATCTCAAAAAGATAATAAAAAAACAATTACCAAGGAGGGTAAGGTAATCGAGGCTTTACCAAATACACTTTTTAGGGTAAAACTAGATGAGGGAAAAGAAATTCTAGCTTCTTTGGCTGGAAAATTGAGAATGTACAGAATTAGAGTTTTGCCCGGAGATAGAGTAAGAGTTGAGATGACCCCTTATGATGAAGAAAAAGGAAGGATTGTTTACCGCCTCAAATAGGAATAATAAAAATATTAAAACAACCTATTTTTATTTAGGTTTTTGGTTTTTAATACCTTATTATGAAAGTAAGAACTTCAGTAAAAAAAATCTGCAAGAAATGCAAAATTGTCAGAAGAAAAGGAAGAGTTTATGTAATTTGCGAAAACCCCAAACACAAACAAAGACAGGGTTAACTTTATAATGCCCAAATAACAAACTTTAGTATTATGCCAAGAATAGCAGGAGTTAATATACCAGAAGACAAGCAAGTTGAGATAAGCCTAACTTATATCTATGGAGTGGGCCGCTCTTTGAGTAAAGAAATATTGAAGAAAAATAAGATTGACTCAACAAAGAAAGCCAAAGAATTAACTTCAGATGAAGTTAATAAACTGAGAAAGACCATTGAAGAAAATTATAAGATAGAGGGAGAGTTAAGAAGAGAGGAAATGACAAATATTAAAAGATTAAAAGATATTAACTGTTGGCGCGGGATACGTCACAAAAAAGGATTACCAGTAAGGGGTCAGAGGACTAAGACTAACTCAAGAACCACAAGGGGAAATGTAAAGAAAACAATGGGTTCTGGGAAAAAAGCAGCTCCAGCTTCTAAATAATATAAACAAAACTATTAATTTCTAACATGGGGAAAAAACACGTTGTTAAAAAAACAGAAGAAGAGGTTTTAAAAGAAAAAGAAAAGATAGATAAACGTCTACAGAAAGACGTTAAAGTGAGTAAAAAAACCAGAGAAATCGAAGAAGCAAGAGTATATATTTCTTCTTCTTATAACAATACTTTAGTTACCTTAGCTGATATGGGAGGTAATGTTTTGGGTTGGCGGAGCGCAGGATCTATTGGTTTTAAAGGGACAAAAAAGGGTACTTCTTTTGCTGCCACCAGAGTTGGTGAAGCTGCAGCCAACATTTGCAAAAAGTTTGGAATCAAAAAAATTCATGTTTCGGTAAAAGGAATAGGAGCAGGAAGAGAATCAGCAATAAGAGCTCTTGCTGCCCAAGGGTTGAAAATAATGTCAATTAAAGATATAACACCCATTCCCCATAACGGGTGTCGTCCCAGAAAAGCAAGAAGAGTTTAATAAGCAAAAATATATTCTAAAACAAAATGAAAAAAAACGTATGTAAAATTTGCAGAAGAGCAGGACAGAAGCTTTTTTTGAAAGGAGAGCGGTGTTTGAGTCCAAAATGCGCTGTAGTTAAAAAATCATATCCTCCTGGTCAAAAAAGTAAAAGAAGAAGAGGAGCACCTTCTGATTTTGGAAAAGAGTTGAAAGAAAAACAAAAACTAAAACAATGGTATAGATTATCTGAAAGACAATTCAAAAAATATGTTAAAGAAATTTTAGCTAAAACAAACAGGAACAGAGATTTGGAAGAAGAATTAATTAAGAAATTAGAAAGAAGACTAGATAATGTAATTTTTCGTTTGGGCCTTGCAAAATCAAGAGATCACGCAAGACAGTTAGTTTCTCATGGTTTTTTCGAAGTTAACAAAAAATCAATAGATGTTCCTTCTTTTGAAGTAAAAGAGGGAGACATTATTTCAGTTAAAGAACAAAAAAAAGAAAAACCTGCCTTGAGGGAGATTAAAATGTTTCTTAAAAAACAAACACCTCCTTCTTGGTTAAAAATTGATAAAGAAAAAGTAGAAGCGGAGGTGACAGGAGATCCTTCTTTGGAGGGAGTTTCCCCACCCGCTGATATACCGGTAATCTTTGAGTTCTATTCACGTTAACCAACTCTATGGGCTCCTTTAATATTAATTGCAGCTCATATAGTTAAAATAAATATGATTCCTTTACCTTCAGCTCCTAAATCAATTAAAAAAGATAAAAACAAATCCGTTTTTAAAATTGAAGGATTGTATCCTGGATACGGAGTTACAGTGGGCAATACCCTGCGAAGAGTTTTGCTTTCTTCTATAGAAGGAGCAGCAATAACTGAAGTCAAAATTAAAGGAGTTTCCCATGAGTTTTCAACAATATCTGGAGTTCTTGAGGACACTATTATGATAATCCAAAATCTAAAGAATTTAAGATTTAAAATATTTGAAGGAGAAGGTCACACCGTTCAACTTAAAGTAAAAGGAGAAAAAGAAGCTAAAGGCTCTGATTTGGATCTTCCCCCTCAAGTTGAACTTGCCAACCCTAGTTCTCATATAGCTACTTTAACTAGTAAAAACGCAAAACTTGAAATGGAGATTAAGATAAGAAAAGGAATTGGCTATGAATCAACAGACAGGAGAATAAAAAAGAAACAAGAAATAGGCACTATTCCAGTAGATGCTATTTACACTCCTGTGAGGAGAGTAAATTTCCAGGTTGAAAATATGCGGGTGGGGGAAAGAACCGACTTTGATAGATTAAATCTTGAGGTAGAAACCGATGGAACCTTGACCCCAGAAGAAGTTTTTGGGAGGGCTTGCCAGATTTTAATAAAACACTTTTCTTTATTTGTTGAAACACCGGGTGCTGCAGAATCAGAAAGAAAGGTAACTAAAAAAGAGAAGAAAGAGGAGTCTGATTTGACAAAAATTAAAATTGAAAGTCTAGATTTATCAGCCAGGACAGCTAATGCCCTGTTAGATAATGGTATAAAAACAATAGGAGGGCTTTTACGCAAGAACAAAGAAACCCTTCTTGAAATTGAAGGTTTGGGAAAGAAAGGACTTAAAGAAATTAAAAAAGAATTGAAGAAATTAAACTTAGAACTTGATTAAGAAAAATTATGCGCAAAAGAAAAAAAGGAAGAAAGCTTAAAAGAAAAAAAGGACAACGCAGAGCCCTTCTTAATTCACTGGGTGAATCTCTTATTTTAAAAGAAAGAATAAAAACAACAGAAGCAAAAGCCAAAGAAATTTCTTCTTTTATTGAAAAAAATATAACTGAAGCAAAAAAATCAAACTTATCTGCTAGAAAAAGGATATCTAAAAATTTCTCTGATACAGCAACCAAGAAAATAATAAACGAAATTGCTCCAAGATATAAAGAAAGAGAAGGTGGTTACACCCGTATTTTAAAACTTGGTCCCAGAAAATCAGATGGAGCAAAAATAGCAATAATAGAATTTGTAAAATAAAATGACAGCAAAAACAAAAAGCACCAAAACCGAATCTGAAGCAAAAAGAGAAACTCACACCATTGATGCTCAAGGGAGATCTCTGGGAAGATTAGCTTCAGAGATTGCTGTTTTGTTGAGGGGTAAACATAAACCAACTTTTGTTCCCAACCAAGACATGGGAGATTTTGTTTTAGTTAAAAATATTAAAAAGATAAGATTTACTGGGAAGAAATTAGAAAATAAAAAATATTATCACCACACGGGATTTATGGGGGGCTTGAAAGAGAAACCATTAAAGGTTCTTTTTGAAGAAGACCCCGGTGAGGTTTTAAAAAGAGCTGTATTTGGGATGTTACCCAAAAACAAACTTAGAGCAGAACAGATTAAAAGGTTAAAAACAGAAGAAGAAAAATCTAAGAAATAAAAAAATGCCCAAAAAGAAAACTAAAAAAAAGGCAGTCAAAAAGAAATCCCCTGAGAAGAGAACAATCAAGAAGAAAGCTGACAAGAAAAAGAAAACAACCAAGGAAAAGAAAGCTAAGAAAACAACTAAGAAAACAACTAAGAAAACAACTAAGAAAAAGAAGACAATCAAAGAAAAAAAGACTGAAAAGAAAAAAACAACCAAGAAGAAAAAATATTATAAAGCGGTTGGAAGAAGAAAAACAGCAATCGCCCGAGTAAGAATCTTCACTCAAGGAAAAAAAGAGATTTTAATTAATGAGAAACCATACGGAGAATATTTTCCCACTTCAGAACAACAAGAAGTCGCTATAAGCCCCTTGAAGAAATTGAACTGCTTGGATAAATTTAAAGTAACTGTTATAGCGAAAGGTGGGGGAGTTCATTCTCAAGCAGAAGCCGTAAGACACGGCATAGCAAGAGCTCTTGTTGAGTTTAATCCTAACTTTAAGAAAAGACTTAGAAAAGTAGGATTTTTAACTCGTGATCCAAGAATGAGAGAAAGAAAAAAATACGGACTTAAAAGAGCAAGAAGAGCTCCCCAATGGTCAAAACGTTAATCTTTTAAGATGTTAAAAGAACTTATAGACGAATTCTATATGGATCAACAGAAAGATAGGATTCAGCGTCATTTCTATGTTTCACAGGCGGGTAAGTGTGGCCGCCAGATTTTTTTAAAATTTAAGAATGCTCCCGCCAAGAAGAAAGAACCTAGGATCCTAAGAATATTTGAGAGGGGAGAATACTTACATCGTAACATTGTAAGTATACTAATAAGATTGGGTATAGTAGTTGCTGCTGAAATAAATATCCCTCAACAAGAAATAGTGTCTGGAAGAGCTGATGCTATTGTTAGTGTGAACAACGAACTTCATGTTCTGGATATAAAAAGTATGAATAGTATGATTTTGAATAAAATGACAGAACCCAAAGAAGATAATATCAGACAGCTCCAATTGTATCTTCATTTTTTTAATATTAAAAAAGGAATATTACTTTATGTAGGAAAAGATAGACAAAACTTGAAAGAATTTGAAGTTGAATATGATCCTCAGATTGCAGAATCTATACTAACCGAATTCAAAAAATTAAAAGAGAAAATTGATAATGATATTGTTCCCCCCAGAATTCCAGGTTACCCAGAAAGCTGGGAATGCCAATATTGTTCTTTTAGAAAAATCTGTGATTTGGGAGAACAAGAAGAAATGAAATGGGATAATTTGAAAAAGATAATAAAATCCCATGATATTCAAGATGTATAAACAAGGATTTTCTTTAATAAATAAGCTCCGTTTTTTTGGAGCTTTTTATAATTTATGAAGAGAAAGAAATTATCTTCCAAGTTCTATACTCAAGACACATTAACTGTAGCTAGAGAAATTTTAGGTAAATATATAATTAGAAAATACAGAAACAAAGAATTAATAGGCAAAATTGTTGAAACAGAAGCCTATATAGGACCCAAAGATAAAGCCTCTCATGCTTTCGGTGGTAAAATGACAGAAAGGAACAAAACAGAATATTTGAATGGGGGACATATTTATATCTATCTTTGTTATGGTATTCATTGGCAGTTAAATATCACAACAAACGGGGAAAACCCAGAGTGTATTTTAATAAGAGCTTTAGAGCCCACAAATAAAGAAGCAAGAGATTCTAGAATTGGTTCGGGTCCTGGTAAATTAACAAAATGGTTGAAATTAAATAAATCTTTCGACGGAGAAAATTTAATTGAAAGTGAAAGAATTTGGCTGGAAGATAGGGGAGGGGAAATTAAAAAATCCCAGATTGTTTCTGGAAAGAGAATAGGCATTGATTACGCTGAAGAGTGGGCAGAAAAACCTTGGCGTTTCTATATTAAAGATAATTCTTTTGTTTCTAAAAGATAAAGTTGAAATCAAAGACTTTCTGATTTGTAGAGAGTTCTTTCTTTTTGAAGATACAGTTCTTTATTTGTGTTATCAAAGAAAATCTTATCTCCTTGGAATTTAATTAAACTAATTGTATTAATATTATCTCGGGTATCGATTTCTGATATTTTTATACCATCACCAACTGTGAAAATTAAATAATAGGGATTGAACCAAAAGCAGTCTTTTATCTTCTCAGAAAAACGATTTAGAAAGGTCTTTTTTATTTTTCCTCTGTCAGGTGAGGAAGAAGAAGCTACATCATTTAAATCAGAAAACCAGATTTCGTAATCCGTGAAATAAACTATTTTATTTCCTGTTGGATCTACTTTTACTTCTTTGATTGAATTTTGAAATTCTTCAATATCTCCTGTTTCTTTATTTAAGAAAGACAACCTATTGTTCTCTTTTAGGAAAATAGTTTCTGAAATTGTGATTATTTCATAATCTTTATTCTCTTTGAACAAGAAAGGCGTTTTATTTAAAGGGTCTTTTTTTTCTAGGTTTTTAATATTTGACCTGAAAATAAAGCCAGAATCATCAATCCAAACTATTTCGTTATTAGAGAGGGAATAAGTCACTAAATTGCTAAGAATTTTTGAGAGCTTATTGTTTTCTGAAAGGTCTTGTAGGTAAAGATTTTTTTCTTTGAGAAAAAATATTTGATTTTGCTCTTGAGGAGAAAAAGAAATTTGATTTGTGAGAGGGGTTAAAAAGCCAAGAAGATCAAACTTTGGTTTTTCAATGTTAAGAGAAGAAGAAAGAAAGAACTTTATTTCATTACCTTCTTTAATTTTAATTAAAAACTTTTCTGATTGTTGTGACCATTTTAATTTTAATAATTCTTGGTTTTTTCCGAAAAGGGGGATTTCTTTTGTTTGATTCTCTTTCAAATTTAATATTTTAAAATAGATTTTGTCTGGGTCTTTTTTCAATAAAGCTATTTTAGTTTTGTCTGGGGAGAAAAAGAAACTATCTACTTTCTCTTCAAAAACCTCAAGATCAAACTCTTCCTTTATTAGAAAAATGTGTTCTGCTTTTGTTACTTTTCCCTCCTCAATCTTTAAATTTTTTTGCCAGGGATGAAAGCCCTCTTTTTTGACTGAAATTTTGTGTTCTCTGGGTAATAAATTAGAGATAAGGGCTGAATTTAAGAAAAGCCTTGTTTGTTTCTTAAATTTGTTATTTATATAGATTCTAACTTTTTGGGGTGACTGAATTTTTAAATGTATTGCGCCTGTTTTTACGATTTCTCTTTTTTCAAAATCGAATTTATACCCAAAAGAATAAAGCACAATTAGCGGTGCAACAAAAAGGAAAAATATTATAAAGAAAGAAATTAAAATTAGCCTTATTTTTTTAGTCATAGTTCCATTTTAAATGAATTTAAGCTATTTGCAATCAATATAAATATATTTGCCAAATCAAAAATTATAGGATAAGATGTAAACATGACAGAGAAATTTGTAATTCAAGGCGGAAAATCTCTTGATGGAGAGGTTGAAATAAGGGGATATAAAAATGCAGCAGGCCCCGCTCTTGTAGCCTCGTTACTTACAGAAGAAGAGTGTATTATTGGAAATCTTCCTCAGGTTGAAGATGTTTTTAATATAATAGAGGTTTTAAAAAGTATTGGGGTTAAAGTTGAATGGCAAGACAAAAGAAAAGTTAAACTGAAAGCAGACAGTCTTAATGCTCAGAAAATGGATTTTAAAAAAGTACCCAAGACCAGAATCTCTGTTCTTTTGTTCGGGGCTTTACTTCCTCGGGTAAAATGTTTTAGAATTCCCCCTCCAGGAGGAGACAGGATAGGATTGAGACCAATATCTGTTCACCTTCAAGCTCTAAAAGGATTGGGAACTAATATTGAAAGAGAAGAAGATGGGGTTTATCAAGTAAGCTGTCAGAAATTGCAAGGGAAAAAGATTGTTCTCCCTGAATTCAGTGTAACAGCAACAGAAAATCTTATGCTTTCTGCTGTTTTAGCTGAAGGTGAAACTATTATTAAAGGAGTTGCTTCAGAACCCCAAATTCAAGACCTGGGGAAGATGTTAAAGAAGATGGGGGCTAAGATAGAAGGAATAGGAACTCATGCTATTAGAATAAAAGGAGTTGAAAAGTTAAAAGGAGTTTCACATAACATTATTTACGATCCTTTAGAAGCCGGGACATTTATCTCTTTGGGGGCTGTAACAGAAGGAACCTTGAGGGTTAAAAATATTAATCTTGATTTTCTTGATTTATTTTTAGAAAAACTTGAAGAGATAGGAGTTAATTTTAAAAGAAATGAAGATTTTATTGAAGTTTCCTATTCTCCCAATTTAAAACCAACTAAAGTTCAAGCTTTTCCTTATCCTGGTTTTCCAACTGATTTGATTCCTATTACAATTCCTCTTTTAACAAAAGCTAAAGGAAAGAGTTTGATTCATGATCCTTTGTATGAAAATAGGTTTAATTTTATCCACGAGTTAAGAAAAATGGGGGCTGATATTGAAATTGTTGATCCTCATAGAGCTTTTGTTTTTGGACCCACTACTCTAAGGGGAGTAAAAATTGAATCCTGGGATATTAGGGCGGGTGCTTGTTTAATAATAGCTGGCTTGATGGCAGAGGGTAAAACCACCATTGAAAATATTTTTCAAATTGATAGAGGATATGAAAAGATTGAGGAAAGATTACAAAAAATCGGAGCTGATATTAAACGTATCTCCGATTAGCTAAATTTTTGATATTAAAAAATATGTTTTCACCTAAAATAGCAATTGATTTGGGAACATGTAATTCTTTAGTTCTTATTCCAGGCAAGGGAGTTGTTTTGAACGAACCCTCGGTTGTTGCTGTTTCTATTTCAGAAAACAAGATTTTGGCTGTAGGACAAGAAGCAAAAGAGATGATAGGTAGAACTCCAGATGATATTCAGGTTTATCGACCCCTCAAAGACGGCGTTATTGCTGACTATAGGGTAACCCAAGCTATGATGAGATATTTTATTGAAAAGACTACCAAACACGTTAGATTGTTTAAACCCGAAGTTGTAATCTCTGTTCCCGCTGGAATAACCAGTACAGAAAAAAGAGCAGTTATTGAAGCAGCCACCAGCGCTGGAGCTAAACAAGCTTTTGTTGCTAAAGAACCAATTTTAGCTGCGATTGGATCAGGAATTCCTATTAACTCTTGTTCGGGACATATGATTATTGATATTGGTGGTGGGACATCTGAAGTTGCTGTTATTTCTCTTGGTGGGATTGTAACTTCCCAATCTTTAAGAGTGGGGGGAGACAAAATAGATAAAGCTATAGCAGAATATATTAAAGAAAAATATAATTTGGCAATTGGAGATCAAACAGCAGAAGAAATTAAGATAAAGATTGGAACAGCTCTTCCGCAGAAAGAAGAAAAGCTTTTGGAAATTAGAGGTAGAGATTTAGTTGCTGGTCTTCCAAGGAATATAAAGGTTTCAAACAATGAGGTTTGTGAAGCAATCGAAGATATTTTGAATTCTATAGTTGAAGTTATAAGGCAGGTTCTAAGGAAAACACCTCCTGAACTTTCAGCAGATGTTATGGATAAAGGGATGATAATGGCAGGGGGTGGTTCTTTGCTCCCTAATATTAATGGGTTAGTAGCTAAGTCGGTTGGGGTTCCTTGTTTTGTAGCAGAAGATCCTTTATTTTGTGTAGTCAAAGGTACAGGGGCTATTCTTGAAAATTTGGATACGTACAAAAAAGTTATTATGACAAAAAAGCAATGAAAGAGGCCTGCTCGCTGAACAGCAAACAGACCCCTTTGTTCTTCTCACTTAGTTAATCTTGAGAAGCGGCAATCTGAGTACTCAGAGCGGCACCCAGACCGGCAGCCGGAACAGCAACCAGGCCGGCAGACAAGCCGACAGCTAGACTAACAGCTAGACCGGCAATCAGAGCGGCAACCGGAACGGTACTCCGAGTGCGAACTAGAAGACCGCAACCCATACCGTAAAGCACAGCAAGAGACCCAAACAAAACTATTTCTCCTATTTCCATCACTATTCCCTCCTGATGAGTTTCATCTGACAAGTAAGAAGAACCTCTTTCTAATTACTATTATAGCATTTTATTTAAACTATGTCAATAATCTGTGGACATCAAAACCAATGGCGGGTTTTTAAAAAAAGTTTTCAGAATAATCGTTCAGCTCACGCTTATCTTTTTTCTGGAATTGATAATTTGGGTAAAAAAAGAGTTGCTTTGGAGTTTCTGAAGTTTGTTTTTGGAGAAGAAAAAGAAGAATTAATTGAGAGAAGAAAACACCCCGACCTGCTTATTATAGGATCAGAAAAAGATAGTATCCAGATAAACGATATTAGGGAAGTCCAACGTTTTTTAAGTTATAAACCTTATCTTGGAAAACAAAGAGCAGTTATTGTAGATGAAGCAGAAAAAATGAACAGACAAGCCCAGAGTTGTCTTTTGAAGACACTAGAAGAACCTAAAGGAAATGCTTTGTTGATTCTAATTTCTTCTCATCCTGAGATGTTGCTTCCCACAATCTATTCAAGATGTCAGCTAATTAAATTTTTTCCTGTGGCTGAAAAAGAAATAATAAAGTATCTTAAATCAGAACTTAAAATTATAGAGAAGAAAGCCAGATTGATAGCTGGTATTAGTCAGGGTAGACCGGGTAGAGCTATAAGCTTTATTAAAAACCCAGAAAAATTGGAGAAAGAAAGAAAGATTCTGAAAGATATTTTAAAAATTTCTGATTCATCCTTGAATATTAGATTCAGTTACCTTAGAAAAATAACATCAGATAAGAGCTTAATAGATCCTAATGAATTTTTGAGAATTTTACAGCAATATTTGAGATTTATTTTACTTAACAAAATAGGAGTGGTTGATTCAACAGAATATAATTATTTTCCTCAACCAACAAAGAAATTAAATTCTTTTTCGATACCAAAATTAAAAAGGATTATTAAATTTACAGAAACTTTAAATTATTTAACCTCTTTTACCAATATTAATTCAAAATTGGGATTGGAGGTCTTAATGACAAAATTATGAGTCCTCAACAGTACCAAGATATTATTGATAAAATTAAACCGGAGTTAGATAAAACTATTGATTTTCTTAAACAGGAAATGAACAAACTCAGGACTTCAAGAGCTACTCCTTCTTTGGTGGAAGACATTGAGGTTGATTGTTTCGGTGATACATTTGTCTTGAAAGAATTGGCTTCAATTTCCTGTCCTCAACCGAGACAAATTCTCATTCAACCCTGGGATAAATCCTATATTCAACCTATTCAGAAGGCGATCTCGAATTCTGGCTTAAATCTTGCTCCCAATGTTAGTGGAGACACTATTAGATTAAATTTACCCACTCTTACTGAAGAACATCGCAAAAACATGCTTCGTTTATTGTCTGAGAAATCAGAGGAGGTTTTTCAGACTATCCGGCGCTGGAGAAGAGAAGCTTGGGACAAAATTCAACAAGGATTTAAAGAGGGAGAAATTACAGAAGATCAAAAGTTTAAAGGAAAAGAAAAATTACAAGAATTGATTGATAATTACAACAAAAAAGCAAAAGAAATAACAGAGAGGAAGAAAAAAGAAATAGAAGATTAAAAACCCTTTTAAAACTATTTTTAAATTATGTTATCTACCATTCTAATTGCTATCTTTAGTTTGATCAGTCTCGTTGTAATACATGAGTTTGGTCACTTTATTCTAGCTAAGAAGTTTGGAGTAAAAGTAGAAGAATTCGGGATAGGTTATCCACCTCGAATTTTTGGGAAAAAGATAGGGGAGACAATTTATTCTTTAAATCTTATTCCTTTTGGTGCTTTTGTTAAAATTTACGGGGAAGAAAAAGAAATTAAAGAAAAGAGAAGTTTTTCTGAAAAACCTATTTGGCAAAAAGCTTTGATAATCTTGGGTGGTGTTCTTTCTTTTTGGATAGTTGCGATTATTATTCTTTCTGTTGTTTTTGCTATTGGAATTCCAA
The DNA here is from genome assembly GCA_964482615.1 of uncultured Candidatus Saccharibacteria bacterium. GTDB lineage: Bacteria > Patescibacteriota > Minisyncoccia > Minisyncoccales > CAYZYK01 > CAYZYK01. The sequence continues at coordinate 38,790 of CAYZYK010000003.1, read as the reverse complement.
CGGCAATTTCAGATCAGCCAAGCGAGGATTTATTGGACAAGGCTGTTCAAACCCCTAAAGTTTTAATTGCTGGAGTCAGTCAGGATTCACCAGCCCAAGAGGCAAATCTTAAGATAGGAGATAGGATTATTTCTTTGAAAAGCGGAACAGAAGAAATAGAAGTCACTAAAGTAGCTGAAATTCAAGATTTCACCCAACAACACAAAGGAAAAGAGATTACTGTTATTGTTGAAAGAGAGCAAGAACTTTTCCAAACTAATATTACCCCGAGGGTTTCCCCGCCTCAAGGTGAAGGGTCTATGGGTATTGTTTTGGTCAGAGCAGCAGTATTATCTTATCCTTGGTATCAAGCTCCCCTGAGGGGAATTGAAGCTACTTTCAAGATGACTTATTCTATAGTTGTTGGATTAACCTCTGCCTTAATTAAAGCAATTCAGAGAGAACCAACAGGAGTTCAGTTAATGGGCCCTGTGGGGATTACCGGCTTGATTTCTCAACATTTCTCTTTGGGTATAAATTATTTTCTCCAGTTTATAGCCATGATTTCTATTTATCTTGCTATTTTCAATCTTTTGCCTATTCCTGCTGTGGATGGGGGAAGATTGTTATTTTTGGGAATTGAGAAGATAAAAGGAAGTCCTATTAATAAGAAAATTGAACACAATATTAATGCTGTCTTCTTCTTTTTATTAATTGGATTAATGATTTTTGTAACTATTCAGGATATAAGTAAAATTCTATGAAGCAATCAAATCTTTTCAATAAGACATTAAAAAAAGCTCCTCGCGACACTAAAATTACTTCCCATAAGTTATTACTGAGAGGAAATTTTATTTCCCAGCTAGCTTCCGGTATCTATAATTTCTTACCCCTTGGATTGAGAGTCCACCGGAAAATTGAAAATATTATCAGAGAAGAAATGAACAATATTAGTTGTCAGGAAATATTTTTATCTACTTTGCAACCAAAAAAAATCTGGCAGAAGACTAAACGTTGGAATAATATGGATCCTCCCTTGTTTAAGCTCAAAGATCAACACGGCAGAGAGTTCGCTTTGGGTTCAACCCACGAAGAAGTAGTTACCTTTCTTGCCAGTAACTTTATTCAATCTTACAAAGACTTGCCCCTGTTTGTTTATCAAATACAGAACAAATTCAGAAATGAGGTTAGAGCAACAGGGGGGCTTCTCAGAACTCGCGAGTTCACAATGAAAGATCTTTACAGTTTTCATAAAACAGAAGAAGGATTAAATACCTTTTTCAATAAAGTTTTAACTGCTTATGATAATATATACAAAAGATGTGGCCTTGAAGCTATAAAAACAGAGGCCTCGGGCGGTGTTTTTACCTCAGCTAACACTTATGAGTTTCAGGTTGTCTCCGAAACAGGGGAAGATAAAATAATTCTCTGTTCTAAGTGTAATTTTGCAGCTAATCTTGAAGTTACAGAATTAAAACCGAAAGATAAATGTCCTGAATGTGGAGCAAATTTGAAAGAAGTTAAAAGTATAGAGGTGGGACATACTTTTCGTCTGGGAACAAAATATTCAAAACCATTTAATCTCTATTTCTTGAACCAAAAAGAGGAAAGAAAACCCGTTATAATGGGTTGTTATGGAATCGGAGTGGGAAGATTGATGGGTACAATTGTCGAAATATCACACGACAAAGATGGAATTATCTGGCCAAAAGAAGTAGCCCCTTTTTCTGTTCATTTGATCCAAATTGAAGATGAACCCGAAATAAAAGAGAAAACAGAAAAAGTATACAAAGATTTACAAAAAGCTGGAATTGAAGTATTATATGATGATAGAGAAGACAAGACCCCCGGCGAAAAATTTGTAGAATCAGACTTAATAGGAATTCCCTTAAGATTGGTAATAAGTAAAAAAACACTTAAAAAAGAATCAATTGAAGTTAAAAAAAGAAAAGAAAAACCCACTAATCTTATTAAAACCAAAGAATTAGTTAGATTTTTAAAAAAAGAAATAAAGTAATTATGTTAAATAAACTACTTTCTTACTTATCTGTTGATATGGCTATTGATCTTGGAACAGCAAACTCTCTTGTTTATGTTCGAAATAGGGGAATTGTAATTAATGAGCCCTCAGTTGTTGCGGTGAACGAAAAGACAGGTCAGGTTTTAGCCATAGGACAAGAAGCAAAAGAGATGGTTGGAAGAACCCCAGCCCATATTACTGCCTCAAGACCTTTAGTTAGCGGGGTTGTTTCTGATTTTGAAGTAACAGAACAGATGCTCCGATATTTTATTGAAAGAGCTAACGAAAAAAGATTTTTATTAAAGTATTTACCTCGAGTTATTGTGGGAATTCCTTGTGGTGTGACAGAAGTTGAGAAAAAAGCTGTCCGTGATGCTGCAAAAAATGCTGGGGCTAGAACAGTATTTTTAATCGAAGAACCAGTTGCAGCAGCCATTGGGGCTCGATTGCCAATTCAGGATCCGGGTGGTAACTTTATTGTAGATATTGGAGGTGGAACCACAGAAGTTGCTGTTATATCTCTGGGAGGAATAGTATCTTCAAGAAGTTTAAGGGTGGCAGGAGATAGATTAAACGAAGATATAATTCAGTGGGCTCAGAAAGAATATAAACTTTTGATAGGAGAAAGAACAGCCGAGGAGATAAAAATACGTATTGGTTCTGCTATTCCCCAAAAAGAGAAAAAAGAAATATCTATGAGAGGAAGAAATTTAATTACTGGATTACCAGAAGAGATTGTAATTTCAAATAAAGATATTCAAAAAGCCTTAGAAAGATCAATTAATCAAATTATAACTACAATAAAAACCACAGTGGAAGAAACTCCTCCTGAACTGATCACAGACGTTATGACAAACGGCATTTATCTTTCAGGTGGTGGTTCTTTGCTTGAAAACCTTGATGTTTTAGTTAAAAAAGAAACTAAGGTTCCTGTTCAAGTGGTTGAAGACCCTTTAACTACTGTAGTTCGGGGCGCTGGTAAGGCTCTGGAAAAGATTGATTCTTTATCTGAGGTTTTAACTAAAGAAGTAAACATAGAACCTCCAAAATAATCTATGATTTCCCAAAAAGAAGTAAAACATATCGCTAATTTAGCGAGGTTAGGGTTGGGAGAAAAAGAAATCAAAGAGATGCAAAAAGAATTATCTTTAATCTTAGATTATTTTAATCTATTGAAAGAAGTCAAAACAAAAGAAATTTCTCTTGAATCTTCCAGTAAAAAAGAAAATATCACCAGAGCAGATGAGATAAAAAAAGAGGATTCTGAAACAATCAAAGATCTTCTTTCTACTGTACCCCAGAGAGAGAAAGGATATTTTAAAGTTAAGTCTGTGTTTGAAAAAAGAGAGAACTAAAATTATGAACGTTGCCGAATTAACAATAAAAGAAATAAACAAAGGACTGAAAGAAAAAGATTTTTCTGCTGAAGAGTTAACTAAATTATTTTTAAAGAACATAGATAAAAAAGATAAAAAGATTGAGGCTTTTCTTACCAGAACATCAGATTCTGCCAAAAAACAAGCAAAAGAAATTGATGAAATGATTTCGGGGGGCAGGGAACTACCTCTTTTGGCTGGAGTTCCTTTTGCCGTCAAAGACAATATTTTAGTTAAGGGAGTAAGATGTACTGCAGCTTCTAAAATTTTAGAGGATTATAAAGCACCTTATGAAGCAACCGTAATTGGGAAGCTCAAAGAAAAAAAGGGTATAATTCTGGGAAAAACTAATCTTGATGAGTTTGCGATGGGGTCTTCAACCGAAAATTCTGCTTTTGGAGTAACTAAAAACCCTCATGATTTAAATCGAGTGCCGGGTGGTTCCTCTGGAGGATCAGCTGCTGCGGTAGCTTCAGGACAATGTTGTTATGCTTTGGGGTCAGATACTGGAGGATCAATAAGGCAACCAGCTTCTTTTTGCGGCGTGGTAGGATTTAAGCCAACTTATGGTGCTGTTTCAAGATATGGTTTAATTGCTTTTGGTTCTTCTTTAGATCAGATAGGTCCCCTGACCAAGACAGTGGAGGATGCTCAAATAGTTTTTGAAGCAATTTCAGGTAAAGATAATTTTGATTCAACTAGTGTGGAAAAAAGAAAAGAAACTTCTTCTCTTAAGAATTTTAAAGATTTGAAAATTGGGGTTCCCAAAGAATATTTTGTTGAAGGTATTAATCCTGAAGTGGAGAAGATAATTAAAGGAAATATTAATAAATTTGAAAAAAAAGGCGCTAAAATAAAGGAGATTAGTTTACCTCATACTAAATACGCCTTAGCTGTTTACTATATAATAGCACCATCTGAAGCAAGTGCTAACTTAGCAAGATATGATGGAATAAAATATGGTTATTCAGCAAAAAAAGCAAAAAACCTATTAGATTTTTATTTAAAGACAAGAGGAGAGGGATTTGGAATTGAAGTAAAAAGAAGAATTATGTTGGGAACGTATAGTTTGTCTTCTGGATACTATGATGCTTACTATTTAAGAGCTCAAAAAGTAAGGAAGATGATAAAAGATGATTTTGAAAAAGCTTTTCGAGAGGTAGATTTCATTTTTACCCCGACTTCTCCTTCTTTAGCCTTTAAGATCGGTGAGAAAATTAATGACCCTCTTTCTATGTATTTAGCTGATATTTTCACTGTTCCTGTTAATTTAGCTGAACTTCCAGCTATTTCTTTACCTGCGGGAAAAGTTAATGATTTGCCCGTTGGTTTACAAATAATTGGAAATAATTTTGAAGAAGATAAAATTTTTGAAGCTGCAAAATTAGTCGAGAAGATAGTATAATAATATAAATATGTTTTTTTTCTTTTTTTTAAATTCTCCAAAAGCACAAGAGATAATTTCTTTTATTACATCCCCAGAACTTCAACAAGAACTTTTTCCCGCAAAAGTTGTCTTTATATTCTTCTCTGTTTTGTTTCTTGTGGGAATTGTCTATCTTCTTATTGATAGTACCTATCTTAAGGAACATTTCTGGTACGATGTTGTTGAGTTTCTTTCCTGGAAGCCATATGGTTTTATTAAAATTATGAAAAAGTGGAATCAGATTAGATCTAGAATAGAAGAGGGAACAGAATCAGAATACAAGCTAGCTATTATTGAAGCAGATGATTTTTTGAATGAAATGTTAGAAAGAAAAGGATATAAAGGGGAGACCCTAGAGGAAAGATTAGATAAAGCAGAAAAAGAACAGGTTCCTAATCGTCAAGAAATTATAAAAGTTCACGAAATCAGAAATTCTGTTGTTTATGACCCTGATTTTAAGTTGAATTTAGAACAAGCAAGGAAAACAATAGATATTTACGAAGACGCTATTCGTAATCTGGGAATGCTTTAATATTAGGGAAATTTAAATATTTTTCTTTTTTTTTGCCAAGCAGGAATTGACCCTCACTTTTTTTTATGGTAACATTTCAGATAGCGCCGTGGAGGAGTAGTACCTCGCGAGTCCCATAAGCTCGAGGCCCTCGTGCAATTCGAGGCGGCGCGACATATTTATTTTATCCGCCGGTGTAGCTCAGTGGTCAGAGCGGAGTCTTCATAAGGCTTAAGTCGTTGGGTTCGAATCCCACCACCGGCATAAATGGGGATGTAGCTTAGCTGGTTTAAAGCGCCACTCTGTCACAGTGGAGATCGCCGGTTCAAATCCGGTCGTCCCCGCCAATAAAAACCTCCTAAAGATTAATTATGGTGGGGTTTTTCTTTTATTTTAAGGGTTTTCCACAGCTTGAATTTAGCTAAATTTTAAGGTAAAATAAAGACAGATAGAGTGCTAAATAAGCATAAATTATTTGTCTTGTTTTTTATTTATGGAGATAAAAGAAGTCAAGAAAAAATTCAAAGAAGATTTTAAAAAAATTAAAGATTTAGAAGATCTGGATAAGGTTTTTAGAAAATATTTAGGGAAAAAAGGTAAAATTTCTCAGTTTTTTTCTTCTTTGAAAAAGATGTCAGCTAACGAGAAAGAGAAAACAGGCAAGAAGGTTAATGAGTTAAAAGAATTTTTTGGAAAAGAAATTGAAAAAGAAAAAAAGAAATTAAAGACAAATATAAGCTCAAAAAAAGGAGATGAGAGAATCGATGTTACAAAGCCTGGTAAAAAAACAGTTTCAGGTCATCTACATCCTTTAACTTTAGTTTCAAGAAAAATAGAAGATATTTTTCAAAATTTAGGGTTTTCGGTGGTTGAGGGTCCTCAAATTGAAAATGAAAAATACAATTTCGATGCTTTAAATATACCCCCTGATCACCCAGCTCGAGATTTTTGGGACACTTTATGGTTAAAGAATAAAGGAATGCTTTTGAGAACCCATACTTCTCCTGTTCAGGTAAGATACATGGAGAAGAACAATCCTCCTTTGAGAATTATTGTTCCAGGAAGAATCTTCAGATACGAAGCAACTGATGCTTCTCACGAAATTAATTTTTATCAAGTTGAAGGATTAATGGTTAATAAAGAAATTTCAGTAGCTAACTTCCGAGCTATAATTCAGCAGTTTTTGGAAAGATTCTTTGGTAAAGAGATTAAAATTAGAATGAGACCCAGTTTTTTTCCTTTTACTGAACCTTCTTTTGAAATAGATATGAGCTGTGTGAATTGTAAAGGAAAGGGTTGTTCTGTTTGTTCCCAGACCGGTTGGGTTGAAATGATGGGAGCTGGTATGGTTCATCCTAATGTATTCAAAGCAGCGGGGTATAATCCCAAAAATTGGCAAGGATTTGCTTTTGGGATCGGGATGGACAGATTAGCTATGATGAAATACAAAATTGATGATATAAGATTGCTTTACAGTGGTGATTTAAGATTTTTAAAACAATTCTAAAATATGATTTTTTCTTATAATTGGCTAAAAGATTATATTAAAGGAAAACTCCCCCCAGCAGAAAAAGTTGTTGAGGCCTTAACCATGCACAGTTTTGAGGTTGAGGATTTTAAGAAAGAGAAGAAAGATTTTGTTTTTGATGTTGATATTTTACCCGACAGAGCTCATGATTGCTTATGTTACGCGGGTTTGGCAAGAGAACTTGGGGCAAGTTTAAAAAAAGAAACTGTTGGTTATGATACACTCAAAAAAGAAAAGTTGATTAAAGAAAAAGGGGATCTTAAACCAATTAAAGTTGAAATTAAAAAAACCTCCCTTGTTCCTCGTTATTCTGGTTTATTAATTGAAAATATCAAAGTTAAAGAATCCCCCGGGTGGCTTAAAGAAAAGTTAAAGATTTCAGGGATTAAGTCAATAAATAATATTGTTGATTTAACTAATTTTGTGATGCTTGAAACAAATCAACCCCTTCATGCTTTTGATTACGATAAAATTAAGAACCAAAAAATAATATTAAGAGAAGCAAAGAAAGGAGAGAAAGTAATAACCTTAGACGGGGTCAAAAGATTTTTATCTGAGGGAATGTTGGTTGCAGAAGACAAAGGAAGGATTATTGATTTGGTTGGTATTATGGGGGGTAAATTAAGTGAAGTCGAAAAAGGAACAAAAAATATATTCTTGCAGGCAGCTAACTTTGACAGGAAAAGCATTTATTTAACTTCCAAAAAATTAAAACATTCAACCCAAGCCTCTAATATATATTCTCAAGGAATAGACTCTAATTTGACTACGATTGCTTTGGGAAGAATATATTTTCTCGCAAAGAAGATAGCAGGAAGCCCGAAATTATCTCAAGTAGTTGATAAATATTACAAAAAAGAATCTCCAAAAGAAATTAAATTGAGTTTGGATTACGTTAACAAGCTACTTGGTAAGAAGGTGTTAAAAAAAGAGGTGGTAAGAATTTTGAAATCACTTGAATTTGAAATAATTTCTTCTCAAAAAGAAGAGTTAAAAATAAAAGTTCCTACTTTCCGAAAAGATATTTTAATTCCCGAAGATTTAATTGAAGAAATTGGAAGAATGATAGGTTTTGAGAAGATAAAACCCGAGTTTCCGGTTTTACCCATTAAATCTCCTGAAAAAAACTTTAATCTTTTTTGGGAAAGAAGGATAAAGGATATTCTAAAACAATTTGGGTTCACAGAAGTTTACAATTATTCTTTTTTCGGAGATAAAGAAGCAGAACAATTCAGTTACAAGTCTAAAGATCTGATTGAGCTTAAAAATCCAGTTAGTATAGAACAGAAATATTTGAGATCCAACTTGACCCCGAATTTAATAAAGAACGTTCAAAAAAACCAGAAATTTAACGATATTTCTTTAAAGCAATATATTGATGAAATTCGCATTTTTGAACTAGGAAAAGTCTTTATTAAGAATAATTTATCTGAGAAAAAACACTTAACTTTTGTTTTAGCTAAAAGAGAAGCAGATTCTTCTACAGAACAATTTTACAAACTTAAAGGAATTGTTGATTCTTTATTTAACAAACTAGGAATAGCTGATGTCTGGTATGATGATGTCAAACCAAAACCACAAGAAAGCAAGATGGAGTCTTGGAATAAAAAGAAATCAGCTGAAATTAAAGTAAACAACAAAGAGCTCGGTTTTTTGGGGGAAATTAACCCTGCCTTATATGAAAAAATGAAGATTTCAGGAAATGTAATGGTTTGTGATATAGACTTTGAAGAATTAAAAAATTTAGCGACAGAAGAACAAGAATATCAACCAATCTCAGAATATCCTTCAGCGGTTAGAGATCTTGCTGTTTTAGTCCCCATAGAGATTAAAATAGCTGATGTGCTTAATTTAATAAACATAACAGGTGGGGTATTGGTTAGGGACGTAGATCTTTTTGATGAGTATGTTGGCGAAGAATTACCAGAAGGAAAAAAGAATCTTGCCTTTCATATAATTTATCAATCCCAAGACAAGACTTTAGCCTCAAAAGAAATTGACGAGATTCATAAGAAAATAATAAGAGGTTTAGAGAAAAACCTTCAATGGGAAGTTAGAAAATAAAATACTAATTAATAACTAAAATGCCAAAGAAAAAAACTAAAAAAGGAAAAAAGAAAACTCCTAAAAAGAAGAAGAGAAAGAAAACTTTTTCAAAAAAGAAAAACGATTATGGAGCAAAAGATATTTTTGTTTTAAAAGGGTTAGAACCTGTTCGAAAAAGACCAGGTATGTATATTGGTTCGACTGGAACTGAAGGATTGCATCATTTAATAAGGGAGGCGGTTTGTAATGGAATCGATGAGGCGATCATGGGATATTGTGATGAGATTACAGTAAGGTTGCTGCCAAATAGTAGAGTTGAAATAGCCGATAACGGGAGAGGAATTCCGGTAGACAAACATCCCCAAACAAAAAAATCTGCCTTGGAGACGGTTATGACCACCTTACATGCTGGAGCAAAGTTTGGCGGAAAAGTTTATGCTTCAACTGGCGGGTTGCATGGAATTGGTGTTTCTGCTGTTTGCGCTTTGTCAAAGTATACAAAAGTTGAGGTTTGTCGTGATGGCAAAAAATACTACCAAGAATACGCCAAAGGAAAAGCTACAACGAAAGTTAAAAAAGAAGGTAAATGTAAAGAGTCAGGTACAACCGTTATTTTTGAACCTGATCCTGAAATTTTCCAGAAAGTTGCTTTTAACCGAAAGAAAATTCTAAATTATCTTCGTCAACAAGCTTATTTAAATAGAGGAGTTAAGATTAACCTGATAGATAAAAGAGAAGATAAAGATTTTGAATATAGTTTTTATTTCGAAGGAGGTCTTATCTCTTATGTTAAATATTTAATTCACGGAAATGTACCCCGACATAAGAATATTTTTTATATTTCTGAAAAAAAAGATGATGTCTTAGTTCAAGTTGCTTTCCAATACACAGAAGAAACAGAACAACAAGAAGAAACATTTGCTAACAATGTTTATACTGAAGATGGGGGGAGTCATTTAACTGGTTTCAGGACGGCCTTAACAAGAACCCTGAATGATTATGCCAGGAGAGAAGACCTTCTTAAAAAAGAGGACGGTAATTTAACTGGGAGTGATATTAGAGAGGGCTTGACCGCTGTTATATCAATTAAAATACAAGACCCCCAGTTTGAGGGTCAGACCAAAGCTAAACTAGGGAATCCTGAAGCAAAAACTGCTGTTGAAGCTGTAGTTTCAGAAAGGCTGAAAGATTTTTTAGAAAGAAATCCCAAAGACGCCAGAGGAATCATTGAGAACTGTATTTTAGCTTCCAAAGCCCGTAAGGCAGCCAGAGCTGCTCGCCAGACTGTTTTAAGAAAGGGCGCCTTGAAAGGGTTGACCTTGCCAGGAAAACTAGCTGATTGTATTTCAAGAAAACCCGAAGAATCAGAACTTTACATTGTTGAGGGAGATTCTGCGGGAGGTAGCGGGAAACAGGGAAGAGACCGTCATTTTCAAGCAATATTGCCCCTAAGAGGTAAGATTTTGAATATTGAAAGGGCTAGGTTAGATAAAATTTTAAGTAACAAGGAAATAAAATCGTTGATTATTGCTTTGGGGACAGCAATCGCTGATGATTTTGATTTGGAAAGATTAAGATATCACAAGATTATTATTATGACCGACGCTGATATTGATGGAGCTCATATTAGAACATTACTTCTTACTTTATTTTTCCGTTACTTCAAACCGATAATTGAAGAGGGTTATCTTTATATAGCCCAGCCTCCTCTTTATCAAATTAGAAAGGGAAAGAAAATTAAATATGCTTATACAGAGAAAGAAAAAGAAAAAGTTTTTAAATCTTTTAAAGGAAAAAGTAAACCATCAATGCAAAGGTATAAAGGGTTGGGAGAGATGAATCCTTCACAGTTATGGAAAACAACCATGAACCCAGAAAATAGAACATTGTTAAAGGTAAGCATTGGGGATGCTGAAGAAGCTGATAGAATTTTTGATGTTTTGATGGGTAAAGACGTTTTACCTCGCAAAAAGTTTATTCAAACCCATGCTAAAGCAGTAAAGAACCTTGATGTTTAAACTTAAATTGACATTTAACATATTTTCTTATAACATTAAACGAAGATTTGAAGAAAAATGTCTAAAAAAATAAATTTTATATCCAAAATTAAATCATTTTTGAAAGAAGTTTTTTTGCAGATAAGAAAGATAAACTGGCTCAGCCGCGGGGAGGTTTTCAAGTACACCTTGATTGTCTTGGGGGTTGTGATAGCCGTTGCTTTATTTCTGGGGGGATTGGATTTTATATTCGCTATTATAATAAGAGAATTCGTATTGTAAAATTATGCCAAAACAAAGAGAAAAACAAAATAAAAGCTGGTACGTTATACACACTTACTCTGGTTATGAGGACGCTGTAGCAAAAAACTTGAAAAAGCGCATCAAAAACTTGGGTATGGAAGATAAAATTTTTAATGTTTTAGTTCCCAAAGAAAAAAAGATTAAGATAAAGAAAGGAAAAAGAAAAACAGTTGAAGAAAAAATCTATCCAGGATACGTTTTGGTTGAAATGCTAGTGGATGATGATTCCTGGTATGTTGTAAGGAACACCCCCAGAGTTACGGGATTTATTGGGGCTGGAACCACCCCCATTCCAGTATCTGGGAAAGAAGTTAAAACCCTAAAAGAGAGAATGAAAGTTGAAGAACCCCAATACAAGATTGAAGCCAAGAAGGGAGATCACGTTAAGATTATTGATGGACCCTTTAAAGATTTTGAAGGTAAGGTTTCAGAAATTGATTTTGACAAAGGGAAAATAACAGTGTTAGTTAATATGTTTGGAAGAGATACCCCAGTTGAACTTGACTCTTTACAGATTAAAAAACTTTAATATTCCTTTAATTTTTATGTCAAAGAAAACAAAAGCAAAAGTTAAACTTCAAATTCCAGCTGGCAAGGCAACCCCAGCTCCTCCCGTAGGGCCTGCTTTAGCTCAACATGGGATAAATATTTCTGATTTTTGTCAAAAATTTAATGATGCTACTAAAGATAAAACTGGCTTCACTATTCCAGTTGAAATTACTGTTTTTAAGGATAGGACTTATGATTTTAAAGTTAAAACTCCCTTAACTTCAGAACTCATTAAAAAAGCAGCTGGAATAGAGAAGGGTTCAGGGGAGCCCCAAAAAGAAAAAGTTGGTAAAATAACTAAAGTTCAGCTAGAGGAAATAGCTAAAAAGAAAATGAAAGATTTAAATACAAACGATATTGAAAAAGCCATAAAAATAGTTGAAGGAACAGCAAAAAATATGGGTGTTAAAATAGAATAATTCCATTTTTTTATTAATTACTAACACAAAAAATAAATATGATACTCTCTGATCAAGATATAAGAAGATACATTAAACAGGGTAAAATTAGAATAAAACCCAAACCCGATTTAAAAACTCAACTTTCTTCAGCTTCTTTGGATTTAAGATTGGGAAAAGAATTTCGACTTTTTGAGGATACTAAATGTCCTTTTATTGACGTTAGAGACAAAAAGACATTTAAAAACATTACCCGTTTAGTAAGAGCTAAAGATTCAGAACCAGTTATTTTTCAACCAAACCAATTTATCTTGGGAATAACATTAGAAGAAATTTATTTACCAGATGATATAAGCGTGAGAATTGATGGTAAAAGCAGTCTGGGAAGATTAGGAGTTGTTATTCATTCAACAGCAGGCCATATTGACCCAGGATTTCAAGGCAGAATCACCCTGGAGATGTCAAACATTGGTAATCTTCCGATTTTACTTTATCCCAAAATGAGAATCTGCCAACTTGTTTTCCAACAATTATCTTCACCAAGCGAAGAACCCTACTACAAAAGAAAAAATGCTAAATACCTCAAAAACAAACACCCGGGAGAAAGCAAGATACACAAAGAGTATGAAAAATGAGCCTCAAGGCAAAAAGGGCAATCCCAAAGAGGCTAATCTTAATAACTGGCCACCAGTTGAAGGAAGATATGAGGTGGGTAACAAAGAATCTCCAGTAGCTCTCTGCACCAACAGAACCATTGACGAGATAGAGGTGAATCCAGAAAAAGTGGCAATCTGGGGTAAATGTGTAACAGCAAGCGTGGGGATTGAAAAGATTATTCAGAACGTAGTTTCAAATCCAAATATTCGTTATCTGGTTCTCTGTGGCAAAGCATCAAAGGGGCATTTTCCAGCTCAAGCAATAGAAGCTTTAGTGGAGAATGGAATAGATAAAGATAAAAAAATCATAGGAGCAAAGGGTGCCATGCCCTTTTTAAAAAACATTGATCAAAAAATGATTGATAGATTCCGGGAACAGATAAAGCCGGTTAACATTATGGGAGAGACTGACTCACAGAAAATAGATAAAATAATAGATAAGCTTTTGGAGACCAAACCAGAAGAGTTTAAAGCAGAAGCTATTGAAATAAAGAAGATTCCTGAGATAGAAGCTGAAAGTTGTCCTAAATGGATACCTGACCCAAAAGGTTATTTTATTATTTCTATTGATAAAAAAAGAAACAAGATAATCGCTGAACATTATAATAAAGAAAAAGAACTAACAGATAAAATAATAGGGGAATCAGCAGATGAAATTTCCAAGACAATTGCTAATCTAGATTTAATTGGCGATTTTGAACAAACAAAAGAGCATTCTTTGTATATTGGAAGGGAGCTTCAAAAAGCAGAAATAGCTCTCCGTAATAATTTGGAATATGCCCAGGATTCTCCATTGGAGATAAATAGTGAAAACAAACAAAAAGGTCGAAATGAATATGACTTTTTTGATTAATTAAATGTTTATTTTATGTATCAAACAACTATTGTTGAAGCAAAAACATTAGGTGATGCTTGGGAAAAAGCCTGTAAAATTATAATGGAAAAGGGTCACAACAGATATGTTCAGGCCCCTGAGTACAAAGTTGAAACAAAAGATCTCCCATTAATGATCAAGGTTTCAGAACCATTCTCTGAACCTCGCTTATCTGAAAAAGCCAATACTTCTCGTGATCAAGCAGATGATTACACTGACAGACTAATTAACGGTTCTCCAAAAGAAAATGAAAATAGTTTCGATTATACTTATTATTCCAGACTCCGTTGTTATCCTGACTGTAAAGTAAGGGCTTTTTTACCAAGTGTTACTGACACCCAAGAGGAGTTAATGAAAGAGGTTGAAAAAATATCTCCCGGGAAAAAATGTGTGGTTCGTAGGATTGACCAGGTAGACAAAGCGATAAAAATTCTTAAAAAAGATCCTACCCGAAGAACAGTTGTTATGCACACCTGGATTCCTTATAGAGATTTAATGAAGTTTGGCCCCAAAAGAGAAGAAACTTCTTCACCTTGTGTAGTTTTGGTCTATCCTCAATTAGTAGACGAGAAGTTGCATATGTTTATTGTTATGAAAACCAATGACCTTTATAACGCTTGGCCAGAGAATGCTTATGGTTTGAGCGCTTTGCAAAAATATATTGCAGACGGTCTAGGAGTTGAAACAGGAACCTATACTCATTTTTCTGTTAGCATGCATATCTACAAAGATATGTTCGAGGAAGCAAGAAAGAAATTTGAATTAAATTAATTTTCTTAAATAAATTACCTGAAGGATTAAGTAATGGTTGTTCAGAAAAAGAAGATTTTAGAACAAAAGAGCCAATAGAACAAAGCTTGTTGAGAGAAATAAAAGAAGAAGTTGGCATAAGCAATTTCTCTAACTTGAAGACGCTAGGATATATAAACAATGAAAGTGATGAAGTGGGGAAGGTTCACTTCGGAATTTTATTTATAGCAGAAACAAAAACAAGTAAAATTAATTTAAGAAATCCCGAGTTGGAAAAAGGAGAATGGATTTTCCCTGAAGAAATTAAACAAATTTTTTCAAATCCTAATTTAATAATTGAAAAGTGGTCTAGAATTTCTTTTCTTCCTTTGAAAGACTATCTCCAATTAAAATAAATGATAAAGAATAAACTGCCTGGAAAATTCATTGTCTTTGAGGGGCTAGATGGTTCTGGGCAATCAACCCAAACAGAACTTTTGAAAGAATATTTAAAAGAAAAAGGAGAGAAGGTGGTTAAAACAAAAGAGCCCACCCCAAATTCTGAAGCAGGTAAAAAAATCAGAAAAGCTTTAGATAAAAAGAGAAAGATTTCTCCCAAAAAACTACAGAAACTTTACGCTGATGATAGAGAAGAGCACTTGAATAACTTTATTATTCCAAATCTTAAAAAAGGAATAACCGTTATCTCAGATAGATATTTTTTCTCCTCTTTTGCTTTCGGTGGGATAAATGTTGATCTGGACTGGTTAATTGGAATAAATGATAGTTTCTTGTTACCTGATTTAACTTTCTTTCTGAATGTTCCACCAGAAGTTTGTATTAAGAGGATAAAAGAAAGGGGAGATAAAAGAACTTTATTTGAAGAAAAAGAGAAATTAAAAAAAGTTTATCAGGTTTTCAAAAAAGTCATCAAAAGATTTCCTAATGTTAAGAACATAAATGGAAATCAATCTATTAATAAAGTATTTAAAGAAGTTAAAAAAATATATGAACAAAATAACTAAAAAAAATGTGGCTAAAATAATTGACCACACAAATATTAACAAGACGGCTACCGAGAAAGATATTAGAAAAACTTGTCAGGAGGCAAAAAAATACGGTTTCAGAGGTGTAGATGTTAATCCAGAGTGGGTAAGTCTTGTAGCTGGAGAGTTGAAAGGAACTAAAATAAAAACTATTGTCTTAATTGATCCTCCTATGGGAATTTCATCTCATCAAGAAAGAATTAAAGCATCAAAGAAAGCAAAAAAAGACGGAGTGGATGAAATTGATATAGTAATGAAAATAATTGATTTAAAATACGAAAGATATAATGAAGTTCTTGAAGATCTTAGAGAAATAACAAAAATAGCACCCACCAAAGTGATTATTGGTTCGGGATATTTAACTGATAAAGAGGTTGAGAAAGCATCAGAACTTGTGAAACAATCGGGTGCTTTTTGTGTTAAAACAGCAACAGAAAAAGACCCTTTAGACAGATTAGAGCTTAAAGAAAAAGCGAAACACGTTAGAATTATGCGAGAGACGGTAGGAGAGGGCTTTGCAGTAAAAGCTGCAGGAAAAATAAGAACCTTAAAGGATGTTAAAATGATGGTTGAGGCGGGCGCTGATATAATCGGAACAAGTGCTGGAGTTAAAATTGTGAGGGGAAAAAAATAGCATATGACCCCAAAAAAAGAGCTTACACCTACAATAGGGCTTGAAATCCATATTGAGTTAAAAACCAAAAGTAAAATGTTTTGTTCTTGTACTAATGACCCAGACGAAACTCATCCTAATGTTAATGTTTGTCCTATTTGCCTGGGTCATCCCGGAACTTTGCCTGTTATTAACGAAAATGCAGTTAAAAAGACAATAAAAACAGGATTAGCTTTGAACTCCAAAGTGTCTGAGTATTCTAAATTTGATAGAAAAAACTATTTCTATCCTGATTTACCAAAAGGGTACCAAATTTCCCAATACGACATGCCTTTTTGTGAAGGGGGATTTTTAAATATCGGCAGTAAAAAGATAAGGATTACAAGAATTCACCTAGAAGAAGATACTGCTAAATTGATTCATCCCGAGGGTGAAAATTATTCTTTGGTTGATTTCAACAGAGCAGGTGTTCCCCTAATGGAACTTGTTACAGAACCAGATATGGAATCAGCTAAAGAAGCAAGGGTTTTTGCTGAAGAACTCCGTCTTATATTAAAATATCTTAATGTTTCTAACACCGATATGGAAAAAGGAGAAATGAGGATTGAGGCGAATATAAGTATGGGAAAGAGTAAAAGATCTGGAACAAAAGTTGAAGTAAAAAATCTAAATTCATTCAGGTCGGTTGAGAGAGCTTTAGATTATGAGATTGAAAGACAAAGAGAGCTTTTAGAAGAAGGAAAAAAGGTTGTTCAAACAACTAGGGGTTGGGATGAAACAAAACAAGAAACAGTAGAGCAGAGACAAAAAGAAGAAGCTCATGATTATAGATATTTTCCCGAGCCTGATTTGCCTCGTTTACATTTTGGGACTCCAAAAGTTATAAACGAAATTAAAGCTAGTATTCCTGAGCTTCCCCAGCAGAAAAGAGAAAGATTTAAGAAAGAGTTTGGATTAAAAAACAAAGAAATAGAAGTTTTTGTTTTCAATAAAGACTTGGGTGAGTATTTTGAGAAAGTAATGTCAGAATTGAGAAATTGGGTAAAAGAAGAAAAAAGGAAGAAAGAAGTTAAAGAAAAAGAATTTTTGAAATTAGTTCAGCTTGCTAAAAATTACATCTTAACTGACTTACAAGGGATTTTGAAAGGAGCTTCTGTTGATGGAGAGGATTTTTTGATTACTCCAGAGAATTTCGCAGAGCTTTGTAGTTTAATTTATACTGGTCATATTTCAAGTAAAATCGCAAAGAAGGTTCTTTCTGAAATGTTTTTAACGGGTAAGGATCCTTCTCAGATTGTAAAAGAAAAAGGATTAGCTCAGATAAGTGACAAAGAGAAGTTGACAGAAATAGTCAAAAAGGTGATTTCAGAGAATCAAGGCACAGTAAAAGATTACAAAGAAGGAAAAAAAGAAGCCCTTCAGTACTTAGTAGGGCAAATAATGAAAGAAACCAAAGGTAAAGCAAACCCGGGAAAGGTTAACCAATTGTTAGAAAAATTATTGAAGTAAATATTTTAAGAAAGGGAATAAAGATCCACAAACTGTGAATTTTTTATTATAAGAATTTTTCGACAAGATTTTTTGCTTCTTTGTGGCTTTTTATCCAATTAATTTCTTTATCTTTTTTAAACCAGGTCATTTGTCTCTTAGCGAAGTGTTCGCTTTCTTTCTGTATCTTCTCAATCATTTCTTCTCGTGTTAACTTTCCCCGAAGATATCTTGCGGTGTAACGATATTCTAGACCAAACCCTTCAAGTCTTTCCCAGGAAAGGCCTTGTTTTTTTAATGTTTTAACTTCTTCAACCATCCCTTGTTTTAAACGGATTTTTAATCTTTTCTTTATTAATTTTTTTAGTTCTTTTTTTGTTTTTTTAATTCCTATTTTTAAAACATCAAAATCAGGTTCTTTTTTCTTAGGCAAAGGAACAGGTTTTTCTGTTTTTTCTATAATTTCAAGAGCTCTAATTAATCTTCTTTTGTTGTATTTATCAATTGTTTTTGCCCTTCTTGGATCAAATTTCTTCAGTTTTTCAAAAAGTTGATGAGTTGTTTTCTTTTGTAGTTTCTTTCTTAATTTCCAATCAGGCTTCACCCTTGGGATTGCTAATCCCTTAACGAGAGAATAAATATAGAACGCTGTTCCACCAACCAAGATAGGAATTTTTTTCTTTTTTAAAACTTTGTCTATTGCTTCGCGAGCTAATTTTTTGTATTTGGCTACTGTAAATTTATTCTTGGGTGAGGTGACATCTAAAAGATGATGAGGAATTCCTTCCTTTTCTTTTTCTGTTATTTTCCCCGTGCCGATATCCATTCCCTTGTAAACTTGTCGAGAATCAGCTGAGATAATTTCAGCTCCTTTTATACCAAACTTTTCTTGGGCCTTTTTTGAATTTAACCAAGCACCCAACTTAATTGAAAGGTCGGTCTTGCCAGTAGCTGTTTGGCCTAAAATAACAATTAATTTATTAATTCTGCTTTCAGGCCCCATGGGGAAGCTTTGATTATTTTCGTTTTTACAAATTGACCTTTAAGATTTTTTTCTGATTTGAATTGAACATTTTTATGAGTTCTTGTTTTTCCGGTCCATAAATTCGGAGATTTTTGTTCTTCTACCAAAACTTTTACTTTTCTGTTGATGTACTTTTTATTTCTTTGCAGTGAAGTTTTTTTCAATATTTCAGTTAATGCTTTCTCTCTCCTGTTTTTCTCTTCTGTTGTAACATTATCCTCCATTTTAGATGCTTCAGTTCCTGGTCTTGGAGAATATTTTGCTATATAAGCCATATCAAACCCAACATCAGAGAAGAGTTGAGCTGTGTTTTCAAATTGACTCTTTGTTTCTCCGGGAAAGCCAACAATTACATCTGTTGAAAGAGTTATTTCTGGAATTTTTTTTCTAACTTTTTTGACTAAATTTTTGTAATATTTTACAGTATAGTTTCTTTTCATTTTCTTTAAAACCTGATCGTCTCCAGATTGTACAGGTAAATTTAAATATTCTGTTGCTTTTTCAGAATTTGCCATAGTGTCAATTAATCTTTCTGAAAAGTCTTTTGGGTGAGGGGAGGTGAATCTCAACCAAAAATTACCTTTTATTTTGTTTACTTTCTTTATCAATCCCGGAAAATCTAATAGAGGTTTAATAGGGGATTGATAAGAGTTTACGTTCTGACCCAAAAGCCAAATCTCTTTGTGTTTTTTAATTACTAAATTTCTGATTTCTTTTAGAATATTACTAGCTGGTCTGCAAGTTTCAGGTCCTCTTGTTTTTGGTACGACACAATAAGCACAAAAATTATTGCAGCCAGTTGATATTGGTACAAAAGCTGTAGGGTCTGTTTGGAAATTTGGTTTAGTTTTAAGATAGTCAGCTTTAAATTTTTCGTTAAAAGTTTTACTTCTAAGAGCAGGACAATAGTAATGTTGGGGCTGTTCCAAAAATTTTGGCCAGAGAGATAAACTTTTAATTGAAAGTATATAATCAAAATGATTTTTAAATTTTATTTTATCTTTCTTTAAAATACAACCAGTAAGTAAAGTTTTCAATTTTGGCTTCTTTGCTTTTTGCTTTTTGAACTTTAAAAGAAGACCGTGTACTCTATCTACCGCAGATTGTCTGACAGAACACATATTAACCACTGTCAAGTCAGCCTCGCTAATTTTTGAGGTTGGTTTATAGTTTTTTCTTTCTAGAACTTTACTAATTCTCTCAGAGTCTGATTTATTCATTTGACACCCAAATGTTTGAATCCAATATTTCATATCTTTATATTTTAAACCAAAAAGCTCTCTTTTTCAATTAAAAAACCTCGTTTTGGGAGGTTCAAAAATATTGAATAGAAAGTGTCTATTAATGAATTTCTTCCTTTTTTTCTTTTAAGAAATAACTCCACTGTTCCAAGAATCTTACAAACATCATAAAAGGCATATCTATCAAAGAGCTGAAAAGAACAGCTAAAACATTATATTTTTTCCATTTAGCAGAGAGCCATTTTCCCATTCTCAGAACCGGAAGTGATATTATATCAACAAAGAAACCAGAGAAACTTCCTTTTCTTCCTGTTACTTGAAGTTCTTTTGCTCTTTCTCTTATTTTTACTCCCGCAAAAGCAATTAAAGAGATAAAGATAATAAAGATGATATAAGAGAGTGGGGGAAATTTTATTTTATAAAGACCAAATATTATTAAACCATAAGAAACACAGAAAGAAATAAGGTAAAAGAAGTTTATTATTGAGTTTATTATAAAGCTTCTTTTGGGGTAAGTTTTAATTACATAAGTATCTTTTGTTTCTGTTTTATAAACTATTTTCATCATCTCCATTACTACCTTTTTAAGATTTCCTTCTTTTGGGGGACGGATTGTTAAAACTAAAACAGCCATTAATAAAGTAGGACCCAAAACGTCAACTAGAATTGAAATCCAATTGAAGCTTCCCGTTACCCAGTGAACCAAGGGAATCTCTATTGCCAAAAGAACAGCAACGTTACCCAAGAATATAGATAAAGTAGAATAAAACGCCGCCCTGCCTAACCTCTTTTTAAGAGTACCTAAACGTTCATTGTAAACCTTTTTAGTTAGATTTTCTAAATTTTCAGGGCTTGAGATTCTTTCTTCTGTTTTCATTGAATCTTCAAACAAAATATCACCTAAAAGCAAATAGGGAGTATCATATTTTTCACAGACACTGTAAAATTTATCTCCTAGGGGGTGAGCTAAATCATTTTCAATATCTTCCCAGATTGAGTATATATTTTCTGTGAGATATTGAAGTTTATCTTTTGGGAGGTTTGTCCAATCAGGATATTTTTTCTTTAAGAGATGATAAGTTATTAAGGGTTCATCAAGTTTGAAAAGAGAGCGTTGTACAGCAATAAAAGTTTGATTGTTTTTTTCTTCAGGATTTATTGTAGAAATCACTACGGCTTTCTTTTTTTCTTCTATTTTTATTCTGTCTTTCATTAACTTATACATAAAAGTAATTAGGGCTTTTTCTCTAATACGAGGGGAAAGAACATCTTCTAATTCACAAGCAGCTACAGCTGATAGCCAATTGTAAAGTTGTATTTTATTGTTATTTTTTTCAACAGGAGAGTTTTCTAATAAAAACAAATACTTATCTACTAAGCTCTGAGCTTTATCAATTTTTGATTCTTCAATGGTATCGTTTGGGAAATGTCCTCCTCGAATCAACTCATTAATTAAAGGAAGGGCAATCTCTTGTCCTGATTTTTTAAGAAATAGATTCCTTTTGAGCATTCTTTCAATAGCTGTTTTTCTTAAAAGGTGTTCTTCCCGCCAATCAATTATTCCTCTAAGTTTTTCATAAATAGAAGCTATTTTAGAGGCAACCTCATCGACGTGTAATGTTGTGACACCTTCTTTTGGTTGACGAGATTTAAACCATCTTTTATATTCTGAGATTAGTTCTATGGTTTCTTGAGATAATTTTTTCATAATCTACTTTTTATTTTCTACCTCTTTTTTAATTTTTTCAACAAACCTATCGGTTTTCATCATTCCTATATCTCCTTTTTCTCTTTCTCTTACTCTTACTGAGCTAGCTTTTATTTCTTTATCTCCAACAACAAGAAGATAAGGTATTTTTTGGATTTCACCATTCCTTATTTTCTTGGAGACAGTCTCTGCTTGGGTCTGAGCTTCCACTCTTATTTTTTCTTTTTTTAATTTATCTGAGATTTGTCTTGCATACTTTTTGTGAGATGACCCAACTGGCAAAATCCATACTTGAACAGGAGAAAGCCAGATAGGTAAAGCACCACCGTAATGTTCAAGTAAAACTCCGATAAATCTTTCCATTGATCCTATCAAAGCCCTATGAATCATAACCGGTTCTTTTTTCTTCCCCTTCTCGTTAATATAAGTTATGTCAAATCTTTCCGGCAAATTAAAATCAACCTGAATGGTAGTACATTGCCATTCTCTTTTGAGCGAATCTTTTATCTTAATATCAATTTTGGGCCCATAAAATACTCCACCCTCAGGATCGATTTCATAATCTAATTTAAGTTTATTTAAAACATATTTTAAGGAATCAGTCGCTTTTTTCCATTTTTTCTCAGTTCCAGCATATTTTTTAGGCCTGGTTGAAAGAAAGATGGTGAAATCTGAAAAACCGAATGTTTTCAATATTTTAAGCCCGTGTTTTAAAAGTTTTTCTAATTCTTTTGCCAATTTCTCTGGAGTACACCAGATATGAGCATCGTCCTGGGTGAATCCCCGGACTCTTGTTAAACCATGTAAGACACCTGATTTTTCATAACGATAAACTGTTCCCATTTCAGCATATTTTATAGGTAAATCTTTGTAACTTCTGATATCGCTTTTGTAGATCTTAACGTGAAGTGGACAATTCATCGGTTTTATCTCGTACTTTTGTTTGTCAATATCAATAGGGGAGTACATGTTTTCTCGATAAAGATTCCAATGGCCGGATTTTTTCCAAAGATTCAGTTTTCCAATATGGGGAGTAGTAACCCATTGATAGTCCTCAGACAAAAGTTCATTATAGAGGAAATTCTCAATAGTTTTTCTCAAAACTGTTCCTTTCGGATGCCAGAGGGGGAGACCTGCTCCAACTTGTTCATCAAAACTGAAAAGATCTAATTTTTTACCCAAGATCCTATGGTCTCTTTTTTTAGCTTCTTCTTGAAGTTTGAGGTATTTATCTAGTTCTTTTTTGGTTTCAAATCCTACCCCGTAAATACGGGTTAACATTGGGTTGTTTTCGTTTCCTTTCCAGTAAGCACCAGCAATCTTAGTTAAAGAGAAAGCATTTTTAGGAATCTGTTTAGTTGATTTTACATGGGGACCTGAGCATAAATCAATAAAATCTCCGCTTTTATATATCGTGACTTTTCTTTCTTTTAAACCTTTAATTAACTTAAGTTTGAATGGTTGTTTTTTGAAAATTTTTTCTGCCTCTTTTTTGGAGACTTCTTTTTCCTCGAACTTAATATCTTTTTTAATAATCTTTTTCATTTCCTTTTCAATCTTGGCTAAATCCTCTGGTGTTATTTTTTCTGCCAAATCAAAATCATAATAAAACCCATCTTCAATGGCAGGGCCCATTCCAAATTTTACTTTAGGGTAAAGGCTGCCCACAGCTGAGGCCAAAATATGAGATAGAGAATGACGAATTGTTTCAATTTTCATTTTGTTTTTTAATTAATCTTCTTCAATAATTTTTTGAATCTGTTCACAAACTATTTTCGGGGTTCCATCTCTTGTGTTTACTTTCCCTTTTATTAAAACAACATTATCCTCTTGAAAAACATCAGCGTGGTTTTGAAGTACAGCAGGAAAAACAATAACCTCGACTCTATGACTTAAATCCTCTAAGGTAAGAAATAGCATGGGGTTTCCGTTTTTGGTTAAAATCCTTTTGGTGTTTGAGATAATTCCTCCGACGTTTACCCTTCTGCCACTTAAACCATTATTAATTTCTGTTAAAGATAGAGCTTTCTTGTTTAAAACTTTCTTATAATTTTCTAGAGGGTGGGCAGAAATGTAAAGACCCAACAGGTCTTTTTCCCATTTTAATTTTTCTGGCAAAGAAGCAGATTCTGTTGGGGTTTTGAGATTTAAAGAATGGTTGAAACTAGAAGAATTTTCAAAGAGATTAGCTTGATTGTTGTTTTTATTATTTCTTATTTCTCTATTAATATTTAATATTCTTTCTAAATTAAACAATAATTTATTTCTTTCTTCAAGCGTGTCAAAAACCCCTGCCTTAACTAAACTTTCAAATGATCTTTTATTTAAGTTTTGGGATTCAATTCGAGAAACAAAATCATAAACTGATTCGAATTTTCCATTCTTATCTCTCTCTGAGATTATAGCCTCTACTGTATTTTTTCCTACATTTTTAATAGCTAGAAGCCCAAACCTTATTTTCCCTTCTTTGGGAACAACAGAGAAATTTCTGTAACTTTCATTTATGTCGGGGGGTAATACCTCAAGTCCCATTTTCTCACATTCTTTTATTAAAACAGAAATTCTGTCTATGTCTGATTTTTCTGAAGTTAATAGAGCTGCCATAAACTCAACCG
The DNA here is from genome assembly GCA_964482615.1 of uncultured Candidatus Saccharibacteria bacterium. Lineage (GTDB taxonomy): Bacteria > Patescibacteriota > Minisyncoccia > Minisyncoccales > CAYZYK01 > CAYZYK01. The sequence continues at coordinate 14,663 of CAYZYK010000003.1, read as the reverse complement.
GAAAATGAGCTTTGAGATAAGCTGTTTGGTAGGCTATTTTTCCATAGGAGGTGGCGTGAGCTGCGTTAAATCCGTATTGAGCGAAAGGCAAAATCCATTCCCATATTTTTTCAGCTGTCTTTTTTTTGAATTTGTTTTTTATCATTCCTTTAATAAATTTCTCTTTTTGAGACACTAACAAGCTCTTTATTTTCTTGCCGACAGCTTTCCTTAAAACGTCTGCTTCTGAAAGAGAGAATCCTGCTAATTGTTGAGCTATCTGCATAAGCTGCTCTTGGAAAACCATTATTCCATAGGTTGATTTTAAGATGGGTTTGAGTTTGGGGTGTAGATATTCTACTTTTTTCTTTTTATGTTTCCTTTTAATATACTCTGGGATAAGAGAGATAGGACCTGGACGATATAAGGCAACCATAGCTGTAATATCTTCAAAACGGGTTGGTTTTAATTGTTTAAGATATCTTCTGCAACCTCCAGATTCCAACTGGAAAATTCCTGTTGTTTCACCTTTTTGTAAAAGCTTAAAAGTTTTCTTATCGTCTAAAGGAATATTCTCAATATTAATTGATTTTCCTCTTACTTTGTATACTCGGGCTAAACAATCTTCAATAATAGTTAGGTTTTTAAGACCCAAAAGGTCCATTTTTAAAAGGCCCAAATCCTCAATAGCATGCATCTCATACTGGGTGACAATTTCTTTATCTGATTGAGGTGGATGTTGCAAGGGAACTAAATCTTGCAAGGGGTTTTTGGAAATCACTACACCACAAGCATGGGTTGAAGCATGGCGAGCCCTTCCTTCCAGTTTTTTCCCCATATCAATTAACCTTCTTGCTTTATTTTCTGTGTTGTACATTTGTTTAAAATCGGGTACTTTCTGAAGGGCTTTTTTAAGAGAGAAACCGAAAGGAATCATTTTAGCTAATTTATCACAATAACCGTAAGAATATTCAAGGGCTCTTCCAGCATCTCGAATAACAGCTCTTGCGGCCATAGTTCCAAAAGTTATTATTTGAGCAACTTTATCTTTTCCGTATTTTTGAGCGACATATTCAATAACTTCGTCTCTTCTTCTGTCAGTGAAATCAAGGTCAATATCTGGCAAAGAACCTTCTCTTCCAGGATTTAAGAATCTTTCAAACAAGAGATTGTATTTTATGGGGTCAACGTTTGTTATATTCAATAAATAAGAAACTAAAGAACCAGCAGCAGATCCTCTACCGGGACCTACTACAATATGATTTTTTTTGGCCCAGTTAACAAAATCTTGGACAATTAGAAAATAAGAGGAGAAACCGAGCTTATTAATAGTTGAAAGTTCATATTCTAGTCTTTCTTTTATTTCTTTTGAGGGATTTTTACCATAACGTCTCTCAAGCCCTTTTTTGCAGAGATCTTTTAAGTATTCTTCTTGGGTTTTACCGTTTGGGACTTCAAAGTAGGGGAGTTTAACTTCTCCCAGCTTAAAATCAAAATTGCATTTCTCTGCTATTTTTTGGGTATTTTCTAAAGCCTCAGGAACATCTTTGAATTGTTTTTTCATTTCTTTTAAAGAAGTCATTGAAAAATCATCAGCTTGCATGGTCAATCTTTCGGGATCATTTGGATCAGCTCCAGTGTTAATAAGCATTAATACATCTTGGATTTCAGAGTCTTCTTTTTTTAAGTAATGAACGTCGTTTGTTGCCACTGGGGGTATATTCAATTTCTTTGAAATTTTAATTAAGGACTTATTTACTTTTTCTTGTTCTTTAATATGGGGGTGGTTTTGTAGTTCAAGATAAAAATTTCCTTTTCCGAATATTTTTTCATATTTTTTAGCTTGTTTTTCTGCTTCTTTTTCTTTGCCAGCTAAAATTAATTGAGGAATTTTACCTTGTAAACAAGCAGAAAGCCCGATAAGGCCTTCTGAGTGTTCTTCTAAAATATTCTCATCAATTCTTGGTTTGTAATAAAAACCCTTAAGGTGGGCTTGGCTTACAAGACGAACCAGGTTCTTGTAACCTTTTTCGTTTTTTACCAAAAGAATTAAATGGTATCTTTTATTATCTATATTAGGTCTTTTTTGATGTAATCTTTCAAATGCTTGATAAATTTCAACACCAACAATAGGTTTTATTCCTTTTTCTTTTGCTTTTTTGTAGAATTCTACAGTCCCATACAAAACACCATGATCAGTTAAAGCAACAGAATCCATACCTTGTTGCTTGACATAATCTAAAATCTCATCGATTTTTGGTAAACCATCAAGCAAAGAGTAATGACTGTGGACGTGAAGGTGGGTAAATTTCATAAAATAAATGATTCTTATACAATTAGTATAGTATAAAAAAAATAAAGGCTCAGGTCAATCTAAAACTTGACAGAGGTCTTTGAGTCTATTAGAATTAATCTCGGTTCTTTGAAAACAAAACCCAGGAAAGGAGGTTAACTCAAATGGAAAAAGAAAAAGTAAGAAGAGCTTTGCGTTCTTTGCCCGTAATCGGACAAGATACTGAGGTTTGTTTTTTGATGCGACCATATATTGAAGATGAAATAGGTAGGGTGCGTTATAAAATCACCAAAGAAGTTCTTCCAGAAAACAGAAGAACAGTTCTTATGCTTACTGTTTCTGGTCCCGAGGAGGATCGTCGTGGATTAATTAATCTTTTCAAAGAGATTCTTGGTCCTCCCCAAAGTAGAAGCAAAACCGCAGGGGAAGCAACTTGTCTCTATTGGGATGTTGAGGTTTTGAAGAATGAATAAAAGGTTTGGAGGTTTCTGTTGCTGGAGATTAAAAGATGTCCGATAACAGAAACCTCTCCCATTAAACCTATTCTATCAACCGTTCTTATATTTTCTCTTTTTCGTATATTTTAAATTCTACAGGATATATAGGGAGTAGTTTCTGGCTACTCTTTTTTTGTTGCTTTAATTTTGATAACATTGTTTAATGAGTGTTAATCTCAATTACGAAAAAAGGTTATGGGAGAAGGGGTATAAGAATGTTGTTGGTGTAGATGAGTCAGGCAGGGGTCCTTTGGCTGGTCCTGTTGTTGCTGTGGCTGTTTTTGTTAAAAAATCAGCCAGAAAAAATATTTCTTCTTTGAGACCTGAACTTAAAGACTCCAAGAAATTAACACCTCAAAAAAGAAGAGAGCTCTATCAAAAAATAATAAAAAATTCTTCTTTAGAATGGAGAATAGCTAAAGTTTTTCCAAAAGTGATTGATAGAATCAACATTAAAGCAGCTTCAGAGCTTGCTATGCAAAGAGCAGTTGAGAAAATAGAAAGAAGGATTGATTTTCTCTTAATAGATGGAAAATTTTTGAAAAATAAGAAATTAAAAAATATGAATCATAGAATGATTATCAAAGCAGATGAAAAAGTTTTTTCTTGTGTTACAGCTGGTATTTTAGCTAAAGTTGAAAGGGACAAGATAATGAAAAGATATCATCAAAAATATCCTGAATACGGTTTTAATAAACACAAAGGTTATGGAACAAAACTTCACAAAAAAATGTTAAGAAAACACGATTGTTGTTCTATTCACAGGAAATCTTTCAAATTGGATTAAATTTTATGAAAAAGAAAATTAAGAATTTTTTGAAGAAATTTAATAGTAGATTTTTGAAGGTAGCCTATTTTTCTTTTCTTGTTTTTGTTTTGGAGGTTGTTTTATTCCATGCTTTTAATTATATTCATGATTATTTTGACGCAATCCTGATAATTTCTTATGTAATTTTAGGAATAGGTTTGGGGGCTTTTTTCTCAAGCAAATTGAGAATAAGAGAAGAAAATCTTTTTGTTTTGTGTTCTTTGGGAATTCTTGTTTCTTTGTATTTTGTTACTTTCAAAATATTATTTTTTGCTTCACCAGGCATCTCCAATTTACTGTTTTTATTTGTTTTCTTTTTTCCAGCAGTTTATATAAGCAGAATTTACACTGAACAAAAAACCAATAAAGCCTATCTTTTTGATATGATGGGAGGGTTTTTTGCTATAATTTCGGTTGTTTTGCTTTACTATTTTTTTATTTCAGAGACGATTTTTCTTTTTGTCCTTTTTGTTGTTCCTTTTGTCTCTCTTCTTGTTGTTCTTTTGGAAAAAGTGAAGTTTAAAATAATTATGATTTTTATTTTTTTAGGGCTTTTAATCCCTGGAATTCTTTTATTTTACAATCAGACTACAAAAGATAGATATAATCTTTTTAATACAATTAATTGTGAAAAAATAGAAAGAAGCCCAGAAGGAACTACTAAAATATTTTGTCGGGATGTTGAAAGAATTAAAACATATGATAATTTAGTGGGGCGAATTGATGTTGTTAAGTACAGACATAAAGATTCTTTTCTTGTCTGTTATGACGGATGGCCCAATGACCTTTTTCATAAAAGATGGATAATATCTCAATCTGATGATTATGAAAGGAATAAAAAAAAGAAATGGCCCACCTTAGATGTTCGTTTTTTGTATGGAGTTGTTAGACCTCCCAAAATTTTAGTTGTCGGCTCTTCCGCCCAAGGACTTATTAAACCACTAAAGTTGATTACCCCTTATGAGAAAATTAAAACTACAGAAATTAACCCTGCTATTATAGAGATAATGAGAAAGGATTTTACTGAAGAGAGCGGCTATGCTTATTTAGGAATAGATCCAATTCAAGGCAATGCTATATCTTTTTTAAAATCTAGTGAAGAAGAATTTGACATGATTACTTTAATGAACACTCATTCTGTAAGAAATTTGTCTCATCGTGGTGCTCCTGATTATCTTCACACCAAAGAAACATACAATCTTTTATTTAATCATTTAACTGACTTTGGGTATCTTATGTTTGAGGAAAGACCCGAAGAAGAAAACGGAAAATTGGCTCTATATAGAATGATAAACACCCTGTATCATACTTTAAAAGAAAGGGGAGTAAAGGACCCTACCGAGCATTTTGTTATTTGGTCGTGGGATAATTCTTCCTCTGGGTATAAAAAATATAGTCTAAATTACTTTGTGGGTATAATGATAACTAAGAATCCCGTTCGTGAAGAACTGGTTCTTCCTTGGGTTGAAGCGGTAAGTCAAAGGAAATCTAATTTTTTTCATTTAGAGTATTTTAAAGGACAAGAGAAGAAATTATCTTCCTCTGAATTTATAGAGTTATTCAAAATGATTGAAAAAAACGATTTTGCTAATCTTGAAGAAGAACATTTTGATCCATCGATTGTAACTAATAATCGCCCTTTTCTTTCTCAAGCAAGAACCGAAGATAAAAAATTGAATAAATTAATAAAGCAGATTGGTATTTTTTCTTTTCTTCTTTGGGCTGGTTTTACGACTTCTCTTGTAAAATCAAAAAAGAAAAAAGAAAGCATGATTTTGAACCTATATAATATTCTGATTGGGTTTGGTTTCTTTTTAATCGAAATAATTATTTTCCAGGTTTATCAGAATATCTTTTTATCTCCTTCTTTTTCTTTTGTTTTTGCTTTGGGTTTTCTGGTTTTGTTCTCTGGAATAGGGGGTTATTTTTCAACCAAAATTCCTTTTAAAAAGATATCAAGATATGCAGTATTTTTGCTTATTTTCTTCTCTTTAATTGCTATTTATCTTCCTGGTTGGTTGTTTGGATTAAAAATTTCAAGTTTATTAATAAAATCTGTTGGTTTGGTTTTAATCTCGATTACTGGTTTTTTAATGGGTTTTTATTTTCCTTTAGGTTTAAATCTTGCTAAGAAACTTGGATTGAAAAAGAAAATCTATCATTTTTTTGCGATTAACGCTACAGCTGGAGGTTTTGCAGCTACATTTTCTCTATATTTAGGAATTAAAATAGGTTATGTTTACACAATTTTTATTGGTTTAATATTTTACCTTTTTGCCAGCCTTATCTTAATTTTAAGTAGTTATAAGTTATATGAATCTTAGAAAAGACCTTAAAATTGTTTTTTTTCTTTTTATTTTGTCTTTATTGGTAGTTACTTTTGTTTTTCTTTTTTCTAAAAAAGAAGGTAATCTTGAAATTTATGCTCTCAGATATGGTAAATCGACCTATCATTCAAAAAACATTTATTATAATGATATTTTAAACAAATCCTTACCTTTTTCTTGGATGTTTTATGTTATTAAATACAAAGACAAAACAATATTAGTAGATACTGGATTTGAAGAAGATTTATTTATTGAATTTTTCAATATTGATTATGAACACCCTTTAATTGTTCTTGAAAGATTGGGAATTAATCCCAAAGAGGTGACTGATGTTATTTTAACCCACAGTCATTTTGATCATATAGGAAACGTTGATAAGTTCAAGAAAGCCAAAATATATATCCAAGAAGATGAATTAAATGAATTTAAAGAGAGTTCAAATGATAAAGATCTTGTCAATTTTTTGGAAGGCAACAAGAATATCATTGTGTTCAATAAATCTTATAAACTATATAATTTCTTTAATATTGAGAAGATAGGAGGACACACTTTGGGTTCTTCTGTTGTTTCTTTTTTCTCTGAAAACAGAAAATATATTTTAACAGGAGATGAATGTTATCTTCTTGATAATTGCAAAGGAAAACCCATAGGAGTATATTATGATATTGATGAAAACAAAAAATTTATTGAGAGAATAAAAAAAGAAGATAATATAAAAATCTTAACTTTTCACGATCCTTTAGTCTTTCAAAAACACCAGAAGATTAACGATTCAATTGTGAAAATAAGATAAGTTCAATTATGATTAAAAACAAAAAAATGCTTTATATAATTTTAGGCCTGCTTATTTTTGTTATGGTCTCTTTTGGGATTTTCGATATATTAAACGAAAAATCTTTTTCTTCAAAAGAACCTTACAAAGTTCAAGATTTGACAGAATTTTTAGATAACAATAATGAGTTCAGGAATGTTACTTTAGGGTTTTTGGAAAAAGCAACAGAATCTTATTTCACGGGCAGAGAAATTAAACACCCAGAAAAACAAAAAATAGAAAAAGATTGGCAAGTTAAATTAACCTTGTATCATAAAGGCAAAATAAAAGGAGAGGGGCAAGCAATAAGCAAAGTCCTATCACAAGCATTGGAAAGAGCATTAAAGATTGCTTTGACTGATGAAAGAGTAAAAAACCTTAACAAAGAAAACAGTGAAGAGATTAAATTCTTTGTTGAAATTCCTTATTCTCCTTCTGATTCTTTTTCTTTTGTTGGTTCAAGAAATAAAATAGCCGAGATAATTGAAGACAATTTAGTTGTCCAGAGAGAGGTAAATAAGGATTTAATTGAGAAAAAAATAGAACAAGGAAAGGAGTTTCTTTTGAGTTTAGAAAACAAAAAACATCATGGTTTCCATAAATACTATGTTTTGGAAGAACCACACCTTGAGGAGCGACTCCATACCGTTTATTCTGCCTCAATTGTTTATACTTTCTTGTATCTTCAAGATTACAAAGAAGACCAATTTATTTCAGATAAACTATCTGATTGGGGTGAATTTCTTCTCAGAATGCAAAATAAAAACAAAGAAGACAAACATTACGGTGCTTTCCATTACTCTTATTTCTTAAACAAAGAAACAGAGTCAGATATTCAAGAAATAGAATCACCCTATCTTGATAAAGGAAAATGGTTAACCGGGAAATTTTATCTTGATAAACAAGGAAGAGAGCTTAAATTTGTTGTGGGAACAAGCGCTTTGAATATTTTTACCTTATTAAGATTATATGAATTTACAGGTCAACAAAAATATTTAAAAGCAGCAAAACTGGCTGGAGATTGGTTGCTTACCATGCAAAATGATAATGGAACAATGAAGCCTTACACAAGGTATAGAAACGGTAGTTGGTATTATGGTAAAAAAGAATCTTTGCTTTATGAGGGACAAGTTTTATCTTCTTTGTCTAAATTGTATGAAGCAACAAAAGAAGGAAAATATTATTCTGCTGTAAAGAAGATAGCTGATCGTTTCGTTGATAAATTTGAAAAAGCAGGACATGATTATGTGCGGGGGGAGTACAGGAACAAGAACCCAATATCAAACTCGTGGGTAGTTATGTCTTTGATGGATTTTTACAAAGTAACAGGAGAAGAATATTATAAAAGTATTGTTTTTGAATTAAGTGAGAAGATTTTAAAAAATCAAATAGAAGACACAAACAATCTTATTGACCTAGGTCGTTTTAAGGGAGCTCATTCAACCAGTGGAAATGGCTGGATAAGTGAAGTTATGACAGAAACTTACATGTTTTGTAAGGAACAGGGGAGAGCAGATTGTGAAAATTACAAACAGGGCATAACAAAAGTGATGAGATGGTTAATACAGTATACTTTCTCTGAACAAAACAGTTTCTTTGTTGAAAACCCAGAGAAAATAATTGGTGCTCCTTTCTGGTCGCCAAACAATAAACACACAAGGAGTGATTCTGCCTGTCATACCCTGAATGGATATGTAAAAATAATTAATGAACTAAAAGAAGATCAATTAATCTTTGTTCCAGAAAAACCAATAAGTGAATTTTTAAATCTTAAATGAAAAAAGCCCCCGAACCGAAGGGGCTTTAGTTTTAATTTGGGATAAAAAGATGAATATTAAGTGGGGGGAGGCGAGAGGAACCAGGTTGAACCCCCATTTTCTCTCACACAAATACCAGCAGCAGTTGCGATCCTTCTTGCGTTTTTCAGCTCCACACCACTTAAGGTGTCAGGTAAAGAGATTACCAGGCTCTGGCTCGGATATCTCCTTAAGGTATTGACAAAGGAACCCATGAACTTCACGAATCCTTCGCTTGCAGGAACCATTGAAGGATTCACTTCTCTCTCTTCTTTGCCAACACGGGTTTTTACCTCTCTCATCTCAACCTCTTTCTCTCAGGCTCTTTTGCCTGTTTTTGACTTTCTTTCTTCTGTTGCTGGTGTCAGCTCTGCTCCACAATGTGGGCAGTTTTTTGTGCCTTTCTTTATTTTGAAAGGCTTATGACACCCTGGACAAAGAGATCTGCCGCCTTATCTTGTTCTCACTGACTCATTTGCTCCTTTTCTGAAGAAAAAAAACAGAACCGTTTATTTATTTTTTACCCCCTTTCTTGTGAAAGAACAAAAAACAACAATTTCATTATTTTAGAAAAAATATTTTGTCTTGTCAAATAAAAAAGCCCCACTTAGTGGCAGGGCTAAAAGATTGGAAAAAGAAGATTATTTTACTATCTTGAAGGCCAGTATCTCCACTCAAAAACAAGATATTCTATGGTTGGTATTGTGAGGGTGCCCAGACGATTTCCTTCTTCGTCATAGGCTAATGTAGGAGCGAACCTTCTCTCTGGATTGAACTGAAGTTCCAAGGGTTTTATAGCCGCGTATCTGTTATTCAACTTCAAGATTATTATTTCGTTTAAAGCTACACGAGGGGTTTGTCTTCTCAGCAATGTCTTTGTTCTTATTTCTGCCTTTATTTTTGCCTCATAGTCTCTCAGAATTCTTTCTCCTGTTTTTGTACCTTCAAATGTCTCTTTCCAATCTGGCCGTGTTCTGGGATCTACCCAAAATCCCCCCCAAATATGTTGGCTATTCACAGGAGAAGACAATGGCGGGGCAAATCTGTAATCGTACACAGAAGGATCTTGGATTTCTTCAATATCAGTTTCATCGCTAAAAGCAAACTGCAAGGGTTCTTGTCCTCTCATTCTGGTTTCTATCAGAACAAGTTGTTCGGGTATTTCTTTCGTTTCGGGATTAAAGTAACAAGCAGAACTCCACTGAGCTCTGATAGTTCCTATAAAGAACTCAGTTCCTGTAAATATCCTTTTCTTGTTTATTTCAGCGAAAGGAGAACGACTACAATAAGAGAAACTTTCTGGAACAGCAGGGAGGAGTTTTCTTCCCTGGTTGTTTTCCCAGCCATATAAAGCGCCATCATCACCCCGGAAGATGAAAGAATGGTTCGTTGTCCAGTGAAGATTGGCGCCTCTTATATCTTCAAATATCACTTCTCCGGTGTCTGAATAAATTGTTCTGTTAGAGATTAAGGTTAATGTTCCATCAGGCCTGAAAGCTAATCCTCCGAAAGTGTCAGCAGGAAGGGAAACATGGGTTTCGCTTTCTCTATCTTCAAAAGGTCCCTTCTTTATTCTTTCTTTCTGTTTTGGGGTTGGCTTCTCCCAAACCATCATTCCCCCAAGGTAAGTGGTACAATCCCATTGTTTGATAGGGCCGACTTTCCGACTTTGTCTTTGGATATAGGCAACTATTTCTTTTTCTTTTGACCAGGCAGGAGATATATAATTTGACTCTGAGACTAGAGGATAAAAACCAATGTGATCACCTCTGCGGTCTCTGTTAACGATTCTAACGGGGGCAATTCTCAGGCGGGTGGAGCTGCTTCTTTCAGTTACATAAACAATAAAGTTCTTTCTTGAGGAGATAACAATATCTATCAAAGTTCCTCTTATCTCGCCCGGTATTTTAGAAAGACGTTCTAATGTTGCTTTCAAGCGGTTCTTTCCCCACCTCTCAGTAAGGCGTTTGATTAGCTCTTTATCGTTCAAAGATTCGCTTGTTGGCAGAGCAAAAGGTTCACCGTCAGGCAAAACGCGGCCAAAAAATCTGTTATTTTGAAGCCAAACTAGTATTTCTCCATCTTCTGATATAGCTATGGGCGAATCAATTCTAACGTTAAGATCGGAAGTAAGGTTGATTGTTCTGCCTGTTTCAATCTCTTGATAGATAACATCACCCTCGTAAGAGTAAACAACTCCTCCTTCTATGGCTGAAACTGTACCACAGAAAAGGAAGCTTATAGAGCAAAGCAACAATAAGAGAACTGTGCTTTTTGCGTTCATCTTCTTTCTCCCTTCGGGTTATTCGTTTTTCAAAGACCTAATGTTATTATAGGGAAATTTTGTTATATTGTCAAAGAGACAAAGGTACCGTAGATACAAAAGTAGTTATTCACAACTTGACTTGTTTTTAAAATAAGAATCTTTTATAATACTGTAATAGAAACGTAAGAAAAAAGGTCGCCATAAAATTTAACTTATTATTTTTTAAAGACATAAAATGAAAAAACCTTTAGTTTTAGCTTTATCAGTGATAATTGTTATAGTTTTGTTAGTTTTGGCTTTTTATGCTGGTTTTCTTGTTCAACAAAAAAAAACAGCATTACGGCTTCAAGAAACAGCATTACAGCTTCAAAAAGCAAATAGATTGATTTCTCTGTCTTCGTTTGGGTCTATTAGCATTTCAGGAAGGGTGATGAATATTTCTGACAGAGAGATCACCGTAGAAGAAAGAAATGATACTGTAACTGTTCGTGTTGAAGAAGATACTATAATTATGTCCACAACATCTCTGCAGCCGGGAGATTTGACAATTCCCACCGCAAAAGACATTTCTTTTGAAGACATCAAAGTTAACGACGATGTAAGTATTGCCTTGTTTGTATCTGACGATGGAAGCGTTCGAGTAGTTTCTGTTATGGTGATATATCCAGTTACAGAAAATTGAAATCTAATTCAATAAATTAAAAAAATCGATGCTCCGGGTTAATCTTTATAAATTTTTATTTACAAAAAGGAACATAGTAATTTTTGGTTTCTTTCTTGTTTCTATCTTAATTTTATTCCCTACGTCCAGCGATGCCGCCCACATATACGCGACATATGAGCCCATGTGCGGCGAGGGAGACAACTGGGGTTTCTGGGTAAAAATATTTAGAACTCTGGGAACAACACGTGTACTACGGGCAGAATATTTTCTGCTTGTTGGCAACTGTTGTGACGTGGGTTATGGATGTCTAACGATAGATTATGATGAATATCACCCTGAAATTACATGGGGTTGTAGTGGGACAATGACTCAAACTATAGGCCCGCGTTGTGAAGAGAGAGATGATGGGACGGTGTATGCTTTGCCCGAGCAGGAAAAAACAACATCCTGTGAGACAATGTGTGATGATGACGTGGGCGGATGTGCGAAATCGTACTCTGTATCAGAGACAAAGACAGAAGATTGTTGTACGAATGCGGAAGGAGAAACGGAGGAGAAAAAATGTCTGGAGGAAACAGATGAATACAGGTGTAAAGGTGAAATGCTTCAAAGAAAAGAAATTAGAAGGGGTTGTGAAATCTCGGGAGATACGGGTTGGGACGCTGAATGCTACGAAAAAGATGTTTGGGTTGACGTACGCTCTTGTTATTTCCGTTCCTATGAGGGGACTGGAGAAACGAGTTGTTCGGGTGGAACTATTAAGGAATTATATGTATTAAGAGAAGGAGGTTGCCAGGATGCTAAATGTGTGTATTATGAATTTCATCCCGAGGAAACCGTTGAAGATTGCGCTCCAGAAGGAACAATCGGGGGTTGTAAGGTCGTGGACCCATATTGTGAAGGAATGTATTCAGTATTTGGAGAACAAGAATGTTACGGCTGTGATGACAGTTCGGGAAGCGCTTCTTGTGTTGAGTGGACAAAGCCGGGAAATAAGACTTGTTGTGGTTTTGAAACTATAAGAATAATCTGTCGGTGGAAATGTTTTCCGCATCCTTCCTTTAATATTGTCTGTACATGGGTTTGCGAAGAGAAAAGCTTGTGTGAAGAACCGGAGGGTGTAGAACATGGTTGTCTAGTAGCGCCGCTGTCCGGCACTGCTTATACAAGCGATGCTTCTTGTGAGAAAATCCTAGGTATTACCCAATGTTCATATGAGGGAAGTTATACTTCTTCTGCGAATACTTCTCTAACCGTGAAGTCCTCGGCTTGTAGTGGCTGTGAAGAGTCAACCTGTTATTCTCGCCGTTGTTATTATGCGACTGAAGAAGGGGAATGTTCTGGAATAATGGTCGGATTTACACCATGGGACACTCATTCGGATTGTATTGATTCTGACGGGGATGGAAAAGCAGACAAGTGCCTTTCTGTGTTGGGGCAGGGACAGAATCTGTGTTCAACTGATGATGATTGTATACAGGAACAACATACAGAATGCGTAAAAAATCCGTGTGACGACAGACAGAGTTGTGTTTTGGTGTGGGGCGACGGAGACGATGAATGCGAAAGCCTTGCTGACTGTAATTATACAGAGTGTATAGAACAACAGACATATTATGGTGAGTCTGGATTGGTTTGTGACGCTAATTCTAATCCAGCAGGAGATATTCCTTGCTTGTTTGATCATGGAGAAAAGATTTCCGAAATTAATCTTTCAGAGCCAGACAAATGTAATCAATGTCTTTTGGGCGGTAAAGGTAAATCGGAATCTGGTTTTTTCAATACATATTATAAAGAATCTCTTTTTAAAGAAAAAGAACATAATATTTGTAAAAGTGAATTTATTGTTTTAGACTGTTCGGGCGACCCCCTTGATTCCAGATGTGATAGTAATTCCTGTGAGCGGCTTGTGTTGCGCACAAATTCCTCTACGGGAGAATTAGAGTGTGTTGTTGATTCTTATCCTTTTGATAACCCCTTCGGTTTTTACAACGAATGTGCTTTTGTGGGCAGACAATGTGTGACGGTTTCTGGAGAGGGTTATAATGAATGCGAAACTGACAGCAACTGCTTTGCTCACAAAATATGTGAAAGTGGTGGGTGGCGACAACCACCCGGGAGTTGTCAGTACATTGGACCAACATACAACCAGTGTGAAAATCAAACCTGTAAAACCCTCCCAGGAATAGGGGTGGATACTTGTTCTTCTGATGTTGATTGTGAAAAAACGTTTAATATGTGTTTTTACCCTGAAATTATAGGACTAGGAGATGATTCAGAATATGGTTACTGTGTCACCGTTGAGGGAAATAGAGCAGATGAATGTGGTTCTGACCTTGGTTGTCCTAAGAATGCACCCTGGTGGACAACATTAAATAAAAAATTAGAAAAAGAAATTCATCAAGAAATTCTAAATTGCGAAGCGAACGATTATTCTCATACCTCTAGCAATGTTTCAGAGTCAAGATGCTCTCTTTATCCAGGAATTGATGAGTGTAAAGAAGATGAAGGTTGTTCTTTGCATTATGAATGTTCAGAAGATAACTTGCAATGTAGGTTAGCGTTGGGACAAGGAGAAGACGAATGCATAAATGACTACAATTGTAAATGGCATTATGAATGTCAAGATGACGGATGTGTGTTAGTTCCCGGAGCAGGCATTGATCAATGTGATCCTGACCAAGGTAATCGTAATTGCTTCCGGCATAACACTTGTTCTGGTCTCAGCTGTGTTGAGGTAGAAGAACCCGGAGTTGATACATGCAAAACAAGCGAAAATTGTGAAGGTTCATGTAGATATTCCTTGGCCCCCTTATATTCAAAAGACTATTCTTGCAGTTTAGTTGGAGGAAAGGACGACGATAAATGTAATGATGACACCGAATGTAAAGACGGAAAATGTGGATACGTAAATTGTTCAGAAGGAGACGAAGATTATTGCCTAGAATGTCAGAAGAATCAAGAATTAATTGTTATACCAGAAGCCGGAGGTGATGACACTTTAACCTCGTCTGCTGATTGTTGGTATACAGATTGTCAGGGGCCTGATTGTAAAACAGTTTTGAAAGTAGGAACAGACCAGTGTGAAAGCGACATTATGTGTCTTGGTGAGGAAGAAGAGGAAGAAGAAGAGGAAGAAGAGGAGGAGGAAGAAGAAGAGGAGGAAGAAGAAGAAGAAGAAGAGGAAGAAGAAGAAGAGGAAGAAGAAGAGGAAGAAGAAGA
>CAYZYK010000002.1:7327-57291 GCA_964482615.1 uncultured Candidatus Saccharibacteria bacterium | reverse complement strand
TTCCTTTTTTAATTCTTAGAGATAAATATTTCATTAAAATTCTTTTATCCTCTTTCTTAATTTAATTCTAAGTTATTTCTCCCAATTTGACAATTAAAACTAAAATTACTCCTATGATTGTGTTAAAACTAAAGAAAGAAATCATGCCAAATGATTTGTTAAAAATAGACGAAAAGAAATTAAATAAAGAATTGAATAGTTTAGAAGAGGCAGTCAAAAAAAACAACCACAAAGAAATAATAAATATCTTAAAAAGAATAATCCCCACTATTAATAATTATGATGATTTTTTCTTTTTTGGTTTTTTAGGAGGTTTTATAAAAGGAGTTGTCGGGCTTATTAAACATACTCAATCACACAAAGACGTTAAAATAAAGCCCGGGTATTTTTTAGGAACGCTTACTTTGCCCGGGCTTATTGGATTGGCAGCAGCCTGGATTACTCATGATTTAGGCATTGCTTTTCTTGGATTGGAAGCTATTCCATTAAGCATAGCTTTGATTATAGGTTATGCGGGTGGTGATTTTATAGAGAATATATTTAAAATCATTATTAAAGACGATACGATTTTCCAAATAGGAAAACTACTAAAAAAAGAGTTAAAAAAGAAAACCGAAGATTAGGTTATTCTGTACACAAGTGTACTATTTAAACGAACATTTTTAAAAATAATGTTATTTTAAAAAATATTACAACAATAGTGGTTTTTGTATAGGTTTTGCTTAATTTGCATAGATATTTTACAGGGTTTATAGGTTTAATAGAAACTCTGAAGATAATAGGAAATATGATAACAAGAAGGAAGAATTTTTTGAATTCGGGGGTTAACCCAGCTAGAGATAGGTTGTTTTTAGCAACCGCCAGTCATCTTCGGCGATTTATCTCTAACAAAGTTGACACCATGCGCCGCGTTGTTTAAAATAAACTTAAGTTTAATATTTATAAACATAAGTTTAATGTCAAAAACTAAACAAAAAATAATAAAACTGCTATCGGCTTATCCCGAACGGGAATTTTATGCACAAGAAGTTGCAAAAAAAGTTAACTGTAGCAAGGCCTCTGCTACGATCATTTTTCAAAACCTCGTGGACAAAAAAATTGTTCATAAAGACAAAAGGGGGCATATGAAATTTTACAAAATTAACCAGGAAAATGTTGAAGTAAAGAAATTCAAAATAGAGCTTGCGTTGCGAAAGATCAACCCGTTTTTGTCCAGATTAAAAAAGATTTCAAGCAAAATTATTTTATTTGGTTCTGCAAGCAGAGGAGAACAAACGCTTGATAGCGATATTGATTTGCTTGTTTTGACAAATGATAAGGAAAACGTTAAGCAGGTTTTACAAAACCTTAAACCCAAGCTTGGGCTTAAACCAATTATAAAGACACCCTCCGAATGGTCAGAAGTAGAAATAAAGGACCCTGGGTTTTATAGGGAGGTGAAAAGCGGAATAACCTTACATAATTATGTCTCAAGAGTTTAATAAATGTTTGAAGTTGGGTAAGTTAAAGCGATTTACGCCTGGGCCGAAATTGGTATCTAAAGAGCTTAGATTAGCTAAAGACGATTTGAGGGTGTCCTTAAAGAGTTTTGCCGAAAAAAATTATAAGTGGAGCATTATTCAAGCATATTATTCGATGTTTCATTCTGCCAGAGCTCTAATTTATTCAAAGGGATATAGAGAAAAAAGTCATTTTTGCTTGATTGAGGGTGTACGTACCCTGTTTATAGAGAGAGGGGAATTAAACGTTTTATTGGTAGAAGCTCTTTTGGATGCAAAAAATTTGCGGGAGGCCGCTGATTATTACGGAGATTTTAGTGAAATAAATTGTAATAAGCTTACAAAAAAAGCAGAGGAATTTCTAAAAACAGCAAAAGAAATGACTTAATTTCGGGTCATTTTGTAATTCTTTTTATGTCATTAATGTTGTTTTTAAAAATATTACAGCAATAGTGGTTTTTGCATAGATTTCACTTAATTTGCATAGATATTGACAAGTTTGCATAGATTTAATTTGTATAGGTTTGACAATATTTTGTACTTGATATATAATGCAAATGTATAGGTTTTGAAAGTATGACTTCAAATTTATTAACAATCAGCCAGGCGGCTAAATTATTAGGGGTTTCAATCCAAACTCTACGACGTTGGGATGATTCGGACAAACTGTCTTCGGTTGACCGAAAAGTGTCCGAACATAGACATTATTTTAAAAACGATGTTGAAAATTATATTAAGAACAATATCGAGCAATTAAATATACTTAAGATGGCTCAAAACTGGACTAAAGATGTTCTCGGAACAGAGCCACTTGCCGATTTTTACTGCCCAGATATTTCAGTTTTCCAAGGGCGGTTAACACAACTTCAAAACGAACTGAGTAAAATAAAAAGGCTAGAAGAAATTTTCCCTTTAATTTCGGCGATTACCGGTGAAATCGGCAATAATTCATTTGACCATAATTTAGGTAATTGGCCGGATATTCCGGGGATATTTTTTGCTTGGGATTCAAACAGAGGGAAAATTGTTTTGGCTGATCGAGGTCAAGGCATTTTTGCCACTCTAAAAAAAGTAAAACCGGCGCTAACAACCGATAAAGATGCTTTATGGACTGCTTTTACCGAGGTGATTTCCGGACGCGCTCCCGAATACAGGGGTAATGGATTAAAGTTTGTTAAAGACGTAGTAACCACAAATAAAATAAGTTTATCTTTCTGGACGGGTGATGCCCAACTTAAAATTCAAAAGAATAATTCTAATATAGATATTCAGCAATCGGCAACTAAATTCCGCGGATGTTTGGCATCAATTAAGTTTTAAATAAATATTATGACTATTTTTTTAAAAAAATTTGGCACGACCCTAAATGGTCGATTATTCGGCAGAGAATCTTTTGCTGCTTTTGAGCCATCTCTAAAAGAAGTGAGGGCAAATGAAAAAATTATAGTAGATTTCGAGGGAGTTATAACTTTTACACCATCTTGGGGAGATGAATTTTTGGGCTCTTTATTTAACAGATTTGGCGATAGAATAATATTAAAAAATACCGAGAATCCTTCTGTTCAAGCGACATTAAAGTTATTGAAAGAAATTTATGGAAAAGATTTTATTATTTAAAATACTTAATAGATTTCTATAATGTTGTTTTTGAAAATACTACAGCAATTTTTGCTGCCGAGTACTTTTATTCTGGTTTTAATGATAGCGGGGCTTGCTTTTTTACTGATACCAAAGAAAAATTAGCCGGAAGAGAGATAGAAAACTTGTATTCTAGAATTAATTCTTTAAACATACAGATTGAGAACCTAAGCTTAGAAATTAATTCCTTTGAAAAAAACAAAGAAGATTACAATGCTCAAATTAATTCTTTAAATCTATCTTTAGATGATATCAAGTCAACTAAAACCGTAAAATCTGCCAGCATTTCTCCTTCTTCAATAAAGCCAAATATGAAATTGAATATTGCGATTGTTGGAGTTTTAGGGCTGTTTTTGGGAGTATTCTTGGCTTTCGGTAAAGAATTTTGGGAAAGAAACAAAGGAAAAACTTAAGCAAAATCCGAAACGTAAACCTAAAAACCTTTTTCAAAAAAGGGTTTTTGTTTCGTTTTAGGTAATTTTTGTAGTAAAATTAAAGAAAGAAATCATGCCAAACAACTTAATAAAAATTGATGGTTCTCATTTAGAAGGAGGGGGACAAATATTAAGAACAGCTACTGTTCTTTCTGTGGTAACTGGTAACCCCTGCTTTGTTTTTAATATTAGAAAAAGAAGAGACAAACCAGGCCTTAAAACCCAACATCTCTTGGGTTTGAGAGCTCTTGCTGATTTGTGTTCTGGTAAACTTGAGGGCGATAAATTAGAATCAGAAGAAATAAGGTTTGTTCCTTATCAAATAAAATCCAAAAATATCAAGGTTAAAATAGACACAGCGGCAAGCATAACCTTAATCTTACAAACACTGCTTTTACCTTCTTTATTTGCCGAAGAACCTGTTGAAATAAAGTTTGAGGGGGGTGCAACAGATACTTTTTTCTCCCCCACTTTTGATTACTTCCGTTATGTTTTTTTAAAGATAATAGAAAAAATGGGAGCAAAAACAGAAATAAATTTAAAAAAAAGAGGCTATTTCCCAAAGGGAGCAGCTGAGCTTGAAATCAAAATCTCACCAAGTAAATTAAGACCCCTTCGCTTAACAAAAAGAGGGTCCCTAAAAAGCATTAAAGTAATTTCTGGGGCAAGCACCCTGCTCAGGAAAAAAAAGGTGGCAGAAAGGCAATTAGCTGGTGTAAGAGAGGTTCTGGGTAAGCTTCCCTTGCAGATTGAAGAGAAAAAACAATATTATAAAACAGAAAGTCCCGGCAGCCATGTTTGTTTAATAGCTGAATTTGAAAAAACCACCATAGGAACAGATAATTTAGGTAAATTAGGAAAAAGAGCAGAAGATGTTGGCAAAGAATCAGCCAAAGAATTACTAAAAGAACAGAAAACTGAGACTTGTTTAGATAAATACACAGCAGATCAAATTTTACCCTATTTGGCTCTGAGTAATAAAAAAAGCCAGATAACGGTTTCTGAAATCACAAAACATTGTAAAACTAATATCTGGGTAATTGAAAAATTTTTGGAGGGGAAATTTGAAATAAAAAACAACAAAATAACCTGGCTCCCCCAAAAGAAATAAACCCCATAAAAACTGTTAAAACAAAGTGTTTTGCTTGGACAGTTTTTTTTGTTCTCCTTTTGAAAATATTTTTACCTCCCCAAACACTCCATCATAACCCGGAATAATATTAACCCTTCCTTTTCTTGCTTTAAATATTCCTTCAGCAACCTGAGGAATAGTAAATTTCTCTATATCTTTTTGGGAAACCTCAAGTAATATTTTAAACTCATCTCCTAATTTATCGATTAAATTAAAGTATTCTGTCTGAACTTCTTTTGTCTTGGGATTTGTTTCTTTAGCTTCGGCTATTATTTCCTGTAGGGGTATTAAACTATAAAAAGGAACAGCATCTTGGGGTTGAAAACCCTCTTCTCTGTCTGCTAAATCCTCTACTCTATGTAAAACCCCAACTGTTAAAGACCTACCGC
Source organism: uncultured Candidatus Saccharibacteria bacterium (assembly GCA_964482615.1). Classification (GTDB taxonomy): domain Bacteria; phylum Patescibacteriota; class Minisyncoccia; order Minisyncoccales; family CAYZYK01; genus CAYZYK01. The sequence continues at coordinate 52,199 of CAYZYK010000002.1, read as the reverse complement.
ATCTTGGACAAACATTATTGTATTTTTTTGATTCTTTGGGAGATAACCTAATATCACATTTCCTATGACCATCATAATGATATTTACCTTCTTGAGGATAGAACTCTGTGGTATAAAGGAACTTTTCTGGGTTTTTTGATTTAATAGCTTCTATTATTCCATTGTAACTTAATTCAGTATCAAAGACATTTGTTTCTCTGCCCAGTTTCTCTGGTGAATGACAGTCTGAATTTGATACCAAACTAATTTTGTCCAAGGCTGAGTTGCGCCAACTCATTGGAGGACTGCTGGATAATCCCGTCTCTCCAGCATAAATATATTTTGAATATTCCCCAAAACATTCCTCAATAGAGTCAAAACCAGATTTTGAACCAAACAGAGAAAACCAGGGAGTATATAAATGTGCTGGAATAATTAAACAATCCCTAGAACTTTCCAAAACATATTTTACTAATTCTTCTGAATCCAAACCCAAAATAGGCCTGCCATCTGATTTAAGATTTCCCACCCAGCCAAGACGAGTATTAATTTTATCTACCGCTTTAAAGTCAGGTGCTAAAATAATAATATGAATCTTTCTAGTTTTACCTCTTTTGGGGTAAATACAGCTTATCTCAGAACTCAAAACAAAACGGGTACTGTTTTTTATACCTTTTAATTTAAAAAGGCCTGGTTCTGCTGGTTCTAGTTTTTCTTTCAGGTTATCTAGCCACTCTGGGTGAGTGAAATCACTACTACCCAAAACTTTGATCCCTTTTATTCTTGCCCATTTATTTAAATTTTCCAAATCCATTCGAGGAGAGGTTGCCCTTGAGAATTTGGAATGAATATGTAAATCAGCAATAAATTTCATAATTTTTCAGAGAAATTTTTCTTTTTTCTTTTGCTGAAATAAAAGATATAAACAATTTCAAGCACAGCCATAGTGTTTAAAATGAGAAGAGCAACAAACCATCCTTTATGATTATTTCTAGCTGCTCTCCATAGGGCAACTCCTTTCCAAGGCAAAGTCCAAGCAGCGATTAATAGGAATATCCATTGGTTCGATAATAAGTATTGTTCTATCATGGTTTTAATTAATCTATTTTAATAAAAAGTTGGCTTTTAAAAACTCATTAAATATTTTTTAATATCTTTAATTATCCAATTGGGGGTTGAGGTTCCAGAAATAAGACCAATTTTAATTTCAGGATTTAACCATTTTTCTTTAATCTCCTCTTTGTTTGCCACAAAATAGGTTTTTTTATTAACTGAAGAACTTATTTCAAAAAGACGAGAAGTATTGGAACTTTTTTTTGATCCTATCACAAAAACAATATCATTTTTTTGAGCTATTTTTTTAACTTCTTTTTGACGTGATTTTACTGCGCCACAAATAGTGTCAAAAATCTTAATCTCTTTAAATTTTTGTTTTGCTTTCTTTTCAACTTCTCTAAACTTTTCAAAATCTCGGGTTGTCTGAACTATTAGTCCGTATTTTCTATCTTCTCTTTCTATATTATCAAGTTCTTCTGAAGAGAAAAAAACAATAGCTGTATTTTCTGTTTGGCCACAAATTCCTTTAACTTCACTGTGATTTTCATCTCCCATTATTAAAACTTGTCTTCCTTCTAAGAAAAGATCCCGAGCTAAATTCTGAACCTTGCCCACAATAGGACAGGTAGTGTCAATTAAATTCAGGTTTTTTCTTTCTTTAAGTTCCTCTTTTATCTCAGGACTCACACCATGAGCTGTAATAATCAAAGTTCCTTCCTTTATTTTGTCTAGGTTGTTTACCACATCTATTCCTTTTTGAGTAAATTTCTCGGCTACCTCCTCGTTATGGACTATATTTCCATACATTCTAACTGGTTTTTTCATTTCAGAAAGATTATTCTCCACCATTTGAACCGCCCTTTTAACACCAAAACAAAATCCTATATTTTTTGCTATTTCTATTTCCATTTTAATTTCTTCACTGATTTATTATTTTAAACCGGAAAAAGACAACCTCAAAAAAAAGAGTTTTTGTTTTTCCATTAAAAAGCTAAGCTATTCCTGAGATCATTCCTCCCCGATAAGAAAGGTCATAAATTTCTTTTCCGTTTTTTAATATCCTTTCTTCTCCGCTGAACCTTTCTAATGTTCCTGTTCCCGAATCAAGATAATGGAACGCTTCTTCTTGAAACTCACATTTTTCTCCCAATCTGCATTTTTCAGCTAATTCAAGTAAAGATTTCTTAAGGAAGGCTGTTGTTTCTCTGTCTGTTGATTTACCAAAGTAGATCATTCCCCAAATAGGTTTTTTATTCTGATAAACAATCTCTTGACCGATAAAATTATTATCTCCGTCAAAATAAATATCCCTGTAAAAGAAGTCAGCTTCTTGGTGTTCGAACTGAGAAGATCCCATTAAACGGGGGCTATCAACACTTTGTTCGCCCGAGGCATAAGTTGTCTGACGAGCTTCTGTTATAAATTCCTTTAAAGCTGAAATGTTAACCTTTTTTGTTTCCCAGGTGGGAACTTCAGCAAACTCAAATTCTTCTGGAGAAGCAAGTATTTTCAATAAAATATCCACCAATTCCTCTTTTTCAATCACAAAAGGGGTGTATTTACTTTCCTTTTTAGGATCTAAAGGAGCTTCAAATCTTAATTTGGGTTGATATGTATCTTGTTCTTTTTTTTCTGCTAGTTTTTGAAATTCAGTCGAAGGAACCAACCAAAGATAATCATTAATTTTCCTTTCAACAGGATCAAAATAAGCAAATATTAAATAAAAGTTTTTTGCTACCCTAAAATCACTTTCTGTTATGTCTTTCACAAAGATTCTACCTTTTTCAAGTTTGCCTGTTGTCTTTATTCTAAGATGCAAAATATCGTCTTTATATCTTGCTCTCTTTTTAATGATTAAGTCAGATTTCTCTTCGTTTTCTGTTGGTTTGTAAATAGTAATCCTTCCTTCCCCTTTTTTAACAATCCAATTAATTATTTTGTCCTCAAAACTATCTTTTTCTTCGTTATTATATTTTTCCATTCTATTTTTTATTTAAAAACCTTTTGAATTTATTAAAAGCTATTTTACGCATAGAGATTTTATTCTTCTCTTCTTTTGTCATCTGGGCAAAGGTTTTATCAAATCCTTGAGGGATAAAAATTGGATCCCAACCAAAACCATTGTTTCCCCGAGGAAATTGAGCAATCTTTCCTGAAATCTCCCCCACAAAATCCCTATATTCATTACCATCAAAATATCCTATTGTGCTCTTGGCTTTTGCTTCTCTTTTTTCAGCAAGCATTTTACAAATTTTTTCTTGCCCCAGTCTTTCTTCAAAGATTTTAATTAAAGCTCCTGGCAATCCATTCCAAGATTCAAAGTATAATCCTGAATCCTCACAAATAACCGGCTTTTTAATCTTTTCAAAAGCTTGTTTGGCTTTTTTTTCTATTACCCTCTCAACCTCCACGGCTTGTATTTCATCAACAAGCAAGTCGGCTTTTTTAATCTGAAAACCCAATATTTCTTCTGCTTCTCTGATTTTGTCTTTATTTTTAGTTACGAAAAAAAATGATTTCATTTTTAAATCTTAGATATCTTTAATTATTTTAACTCAGAGTAGCCAAGAAATAAAACTCCCAGGCAAAACCGGGATTTTCAGAGAAGACAATTTCGTTTTTCCCAGAACTAAACAAAAAGCTATTTTCAAGATTATCACTCTCTTTTAAAAAAGACGAGTCATTTTTCTTTTTCGTCGGGAAAAGAAATGTAAGGCTTTTTTATTATAATCTTATAAATATTTTCAAGAAAATCTCCACCAGCATAACCGACAATAAGAGCTAAGGCAGGAGTAACATACTCCAAACCCAAAAAACTTACTCCAAGTTCATTAACAACCAAAGCGGTCAAAAACCCCACTATTCCTGAAATAAACATCATTGCCAAAAAATAAGGCAGTTTGAACCCAACATTTTTGTAAGAATACTGGTGTTTAATAAAACCAACAAGTCCTCTTACTACACCCCCTCCGAAACCCGCAATCAAGATTGAAACATACATCGCTTTTTAATTTAATTTGTAAATTAAAGAAAAATTAAATTTCTCCCGTTCCTTTCTTTTCCTGGTCATATCTTCTCCAAGCAGCTGAAACGCTTGGCTCAAGACTGTCTAGTTGACCAAGAATATTTTCCCTGATCTTACTTGTTTCTATCTCTTTCTTTTCTTCTGTTATTTGTATTATTGTTGAAGTAACATCCTCAACTACTTCTTTTTGTCTATCCTCTGGAAGATCTGTTTTTTTGGCTGCTGCAGCAATTGAATTTCTAATTTTACTAGCATCGAATGGTTCTTTTGAACCATCATTTTTTATAACTTCTTCTGCCATAATAAAAATATTATTTTTTTTAAATCAAAGAGACGACCTTTATAAAAACTTAATCAAAAGAAAGATAAACCCTTGTTGTGTCTTCTCTATTAGAATGGGATATAGAAACTTTATGTTTCTTACCAAAGGCCTCATTAATTTTCTCCCCCAATCGTTGGGCTAATTGATTCTCTGTAGTTAAAATACGCAAATCTTTCTGACCCTTAATCTGGTTTCTCGAATCAGCCTCTCTTCTCCTTCTGTTGGTAGGTCGTTTGACCTTCTTTTCTTCAATAGAAATTACTCTATCTAAAGGATCTCTTTCTTGAGCTCTTTTTCCAAAATTCTCAGCTAATTTTTTAATATCTTTCTTAATATCTTCTGGTACATTCTCAACAATCACTTCCCCTTCGTATTTGTTGCCTTGAATCATTTCACAAGCAGGACATAAAGTAAATTTCAATCTTTTTGATTTTTTTAATTCCGAATAATTATCTAAACCGTGATGCCAGCTTTTGTAATAGTAAACTGATTTACATTCTTTACACATCACAATATCCTTTTTGCCAGGACCCATTTCTTCTTCTTCTTTTTTTGTTTTAGGTTCTTTTTGCTGTAAATTACCCCTTACTTGATCTTCTTGTTTGGAAGAAGGTTTAGGATGTTTTTTATCTGGCGCTTTATAAGTTCTTTTTTTCATTGTGTTATTATTTTAAGAAAGATAATGAATTATTTCAAACACCATCCCCAAAACAAAAACAAGAACTAAGATGTAAAAAGCGGAGGGTATTTTCTTAGAAAGCTTTTGTTCTAAAAACTCCCTATAAAGAAAAAAGATTATTAAACCCTCCCCACCAAGAGTTAAAGCCCCAGTAAAACCTATAACCCCAACAAACTCCCTCAATCCCAAAAGAAACAAAATTAAAGGGAAAAAACAAACAATAAACCAAGAAACATTGGGAGATAAACCAAAATCATACCAGAGAACTTTTTTAAACGTTAAGCCCAAAGCAATAAAAGAAGTAAAAACAGAAATAGCACCGAAAACAAAAACTAAACCTAAAACCCCATTCCCTATTTTACCAATAAATCCTGAAATAGCTTCCTTTGAGGTTTCTTTACCCGAAACCCCCAAAACCAAAAAGGTAAAAACAAGATAAGTTAAAATAGCTATTGTAATACCAGAAATTATTATCTTTCTCAGCTTCTTTCTTGATCCGCCAACCATTTCCTTTATCTCTGGAATTATTGAAGCACCCCATAAAGCAAACAAAGTAACTCCATAAGGCAAAAAAGCGAACCCAAGGTCAATAGCTTTAAAATTAGCAAGATTAATAAAAGGAAAAGCTTTTATTGAAAAAAGAAGAAGAATTAAAAAAAAGAAAAAAAGCAATCCCAACTCAACTTGAGATATATTTTTAATTCCACGGAAAATGAGGTAGCTGCCAAAAGTAAAAAACAAAACAGAATAAAAGACCTCATTTCCTCCCAAAAAAGGAGACAGAAAAGAATTCAAAAAACTTCCACCCACAATTAAATAAGCAAGTAAAGTACCCAGAAAACCCGTTCCAATAATAAAAAGAGTTATTTTTTTCCATCTTTTACCCAAATATTTTTCAACATAACCCGGCAACCGGTGCACCCCTTCTGTTTCTAACACTACCTCAGCGAAAATGAAGTGAATAAAGAAAGCAACAAAACCCATCGTTAAAAAATAAAAGAAGGCCAGCAAAAAGCCCGCCCGGGAAGCAACGTAAGGTAAAGAGAATATCCCAACTCCAATAACAGTTCCACAAAAAACCGCCAAACCGCTTATAAAACTTTTACCTTTCATTTTTAAAAGTTACCTATTTTATGGTTAAAAAAATTCTTTATTTTTTCCAAAGATTTTAATCTCCAAAGTCTTCATCAAATTCAAGACTCCCAGTGTAAGAAAAGCAGCAAATATAGCAGTAAAGTACAATCCAGTGCCAACAACAGTTCCTATAGCAGCTACTATCCAAATTCCAGCTGCCATGGTTAATTCTTCTATTTTGAACTTACGATAAACAATTAAGCCAGCTCCAACAAAACCAACTCCCAGAACTATAACAGACACAACACAAGAAGGATCAATCCTCACCTCAGGATAACCTAACAAATGATTAAATGCTTAAAGAGAGATTATAGTAAACAAACAAGAGCCCAAACAAGCTAAAGGATTGGTCCTTAGACCTGCTGCTTTATCTTGAATCTCCCCTTTAACGCCTATCAAAACCCCAAAAAGATAGCTAGTAAAAGTTTAAAAACAACTTGAAGTTCGGGAGAACTTAAAAATTCCATATTGCTTTTAAACTTCGGGTTTGCGAAAACCTAAGTTTGATTTTATTAAATTATACTTTGTATACTTTGTATCCTTCTCTTACTTTTTGGTCAACTTTTACCCCTACATCTTGACCTTTTTTTGCTGTTTCCACTTTCTCATGGTCTATTTCCATTGAACCTGTCTTTTGATCAAAATCAGTGTCTACTCCTCCGACAATACGAACAGTATCTCCTACTTTAAGGGTATCGGCAAGCTTAATAATAGCCACGTTGATGTCTCCAAAATAATGTGTAACTTCTCCAATCAGTTTTCCTTCTTCTGGTTCTTCGTTTGGCATATTTGTTAATTTAAATTTAAGATTTAAATTATTATTTCCGACCTTTTTGCTTTTTGATTAATTTTATTAGTTTTTCAACCAAGTTTTGAGGATTAGGATCAAAAATAATTTCCCCTGCTGGCCGATGAGGTCTTTCAATAAGAGTTCTTATTAAGTCAGCTGTTCCACCGCTTCCTTCTAAAACACCAATTGGTTTTCCGTCTTCAAAAGCAATAGTGAATTCATTTAAAGTCCCCATTCTACCACAAATAACAATCACTCCGTCGGCCGCCCTGGTCATTAAAAGATTTCTCCCAGTATAGTCAAAGCCAGTATAAACCATAACATCATAGTGTTCCATCGGAAGCCTGTAAACTTTTCTGTGTTCAATTTCAGAAACTGCTGGAGAAAAACCGATAGAAACTCCTTTTTCTTCTTTAGCCCCCTTGGCTGCAAAATCGGGAATTCCAGTAGTTGCTCCGCTAATTAAAATACAGCCCTGTTTCACAATCTCTTTTCCCACTTTTTCAGCTAACTCAGAGGCATTCTTAGTACAAGGATTAAGCCGGGCTGCGCCACATACTGCGATTTTTAATTGTTTATTGTTCATATATAACTATTTTAGCATACTTTAAAGAAAATCATAAAGTAAAAACTAAGACAAAAAAACTAAGTTTTAATCTAAAACTAAATTCCGCCGGAAATTTTTCTGGCGGAATTTAGAAAGGAAGGTAATAACTCTCAATAATTCAAGTATTATACTTAAGTCCAATCCGGACAATAGATTGAGCACGCGCCTTAACTTGTCATTAAAGGAAGCTATTTTCGTCCTTGAGGATAAACCTCTCACCTTCCTTGTAAATTATTTTATTCCATTAAAACTTAATGTCAAGAAGCAAAAAAGAGATTTTTGTCCACATTTTATTCACATTTTAAAATTATTTTTGATTAAAAAGGTGCTCCCAAAGGAAGCACCAAAAATAAACGGGGTATTATTAACCATTCAATTCTTTACTGAGTATGCTTGCTGCACCAATCAAAGAATCATTTTCTGGCTGAGGGGAGAAAAAGAACTCCATTTCAGCCTCCCAATCAGGATTCATCAGCCTCTTTCTTATTTTACTCCGAATATCAACCTCAATCCTGGGCAAAGCGTTTTCTGCAAAAGAACCTTTCCAAACAACAGCAGGTAAATGAAAAGTAGTTTGAATACTGGCCAAAAACTGAGCCATAGCAGCAGAAACCAAATCATACAGATTAACCGCCCACTCTTCACAAGCATCAAATTCAATATCAAGAAAAGTGGCTGGCGCAATATCAGAAGGAAGAGAAATACCGAGAACTTCTGTTTCTGCAATCACTCTCCTTCTTATGGATTCCCCGCCAATGATTGATTCAACACATCCTCTCAGACCACAACCACAACGAGGAGCATAAGGGGAAGGATCAAGAATTGAGTGACCAGCTTCAGAATCAGTGAGAATTTTTCCGTCTTGGAAGATACGCAACCCCACACCAGAACTCCAGGTAATGCCCATAAAATAGGAAAGAAAGGGCAACAAAATTGCCATTCCAGAAACAGCAGCTTCCATGTCGTTACAAACCACTACCGGTCTGTTTGAGACCGAGTAAGTTTTCTCCCCCAAAGCTTTCCCGTCAAGGAAATGTATATTAGGAGAAGTTACAACTACATTTTGTCCTGTAATATCCCCCGCAACAGCGTAAACTATTCCTTCTATTTTAGATGTTAAACCAGCACAAACAAAATCGAGAAGTTCTTTTATATTATCCAATGGGCCTGTTTTAACTAAGTTTTTAACTTCAGAATCCTCAATATCAGCACGGCGGAAACCTGTACCACCCCCGTCTACAGCTCGAACAATCATCACTTGCCTCCTTTTTAAGGAACAAAGAAACCAACCCTCCTCAGTTGATTCTTCTTTAAAATTAACAGAAAAACTTAAAATGTCAACTTGTGTCCTCACCCCGACTCGAACAGGGATCTCAACCTCCGGAGGATTACGCTCTATCCAGTTGAGCTATGAGGACAGAAAACTATTTTTCTGCTATTGTATATATATTCTGACGATTACCTCTTTCGTTTTTCACCACACCTATCTCTTTTATTGAAAAACCAGCCTTTTTAATCAATTTTGATAATTCTCTTTTTGAAAAAATATGATAATATCTTTCGGTTTTCTCCCCCCAGGGTTTAAAAACATCTTTAAAATCTAATTTTGATTTTCCAATTATTCTCAAAATAGTATATTTTAAAAGCAAGAGAGCTTCTTTTTTTCTTTTAATTTTCCAGACTGTTAAAATTAGTTTTCCTTTCTTTTTCAAAACTCTTTTTGTTTCTTTTAAAAATTGAAGTCGGAGCTCTTCTGAGGGTATTTGGTGAAAAACAGCAATAGTATAAACTTTATCAAAATAATTGTCAAAAAAAGGAAGATTAAGCGCTTCAGCTTTTCTAAACTCAGCCTCGGGATATTTCTTTTTAGCTAATTTAATCAGCTCCTTTGAACTATCTACCCCAATATAATCTATATTTCTTCTTTTTAACAACTCATAGAGTCTACCATTACCACAACCCAAATCTAAAACCTTATCTTTTCGTTTTATATAATCATCAATTAAAAACTTAATTTCTTGCCAGGGTTTATTCCTGGTTCTTGAAAAGTCCTCTGCAATTAAGTTATAATCTTTTCGAGTCTTCTCCAATAAATATTTAGCGTAATTTCTTTTCATAAATGACAAAAGAAGAAAAAATTGAATCAATTGTCCAAGAATTAATAAAAAGCGATATCAAGAATCGTCAGCATTTAGATTCTTTCAAAAGAGAAATGTCAAAAAAATACAACATTTTACCCCCAAGCAATATAACTCTGTTAAAAACTTATCACAAAATGGTAAGAAATGGAAGGATAAAAGAAGAAAAACGCATTAAAGATCTTCTCAAAACAAGACCGGTTCGTTCCCTTTCTGGAATTGTTAATGTTTCTGTTTTAACCAAACCTTATCCCTGCCCAGGAGAGTGTATTTATTGTCCAAATCAGCCGGGCGTTCCTCAAAGTTATCTTAAAGGAGAGCCTGCTGTCCAAAGAGCAGTTTTAACTGAATTTAATCCTTTTTTGCAAACAAAAACCCGACTGGAATCCCTCAAACAGACAGGACATCCAACAGATAAAATTGAACTAAGGATAATTGGGGGAACTTTCAGTTATTACCCCAAAAAATATCAAATTTGGTTTGTTAAGGAATGTTTTAGAGCGGCAAATGAATTCAAAAACAAAGAAAAAGAAGAAAAAGAACCAGAAACAAAAATTAAGGTTTTGTGGAAAGAATTAAAAAAAGAACAAAAAAGGAATGAAAAGGAAGAATCAAAGATTATTGGAATAACAATAGAAACAAGACCTGATTTTATTAATATTGAGGAAATAAAAAAATTAAGAAAACTTGGGGTAACTAGGGTGGAGCTTGGTGTCCAGAGTATTTACAATGATGTTTTAAAACTAATCAAAAGAGGACATAAAATAGGAGCTACCAAGAAAGCAACCAAGCTTTTAAAAGATTCGGGGTTTAAAGTCTCTTTCCAGGTTATGCCAAATTTACCCGAAACAGACTTCAAAAAAGATATTAAAATGTTCAAAGATATTTTCTCAAATCCTGCCTTCAAACCTGATTTTTTAAAAATCTATCCTTTAGCTTTAATAAAAGAAACTCCACTATATCAATTATACAAAGAAGAAAAATACGAACCTTATCCTGAAAGAAAACTTATTGATCTTTTAATTGAGATAAAAAAACAGGTTCCTAGCTATTGTAGAATCCAAAGAGTAATAAGAGATATTCCAGCAAAAAATATTGTTAAGGGTGGGGTTAAAACATCAAACCTAAGAGAAATTGCCCTAAAAGAAATGAAGGAGAGAGAGATCGAATGTAATTGTATAAGATGCAGAGAAATAAAGAAAAAATACAACCCCGAAGAGAAAATATATCTTTACCGAAAAGATTATGAAGCATCTGAGGGAAAGGAAATATTTTTAAGTTTTGAATCAAAAAACAAAAAGAAGCTTTACGCCCTCTTAAGAATAAGAATTCCTTCTCAAACATTAAAGAAAAAAGATCACTTCCTCAAACCCTTAAATAATTCAGCCATAATAAGAGAGGTTCATACCTATGGTCAAACAATAGCTACTGGAGAACAAGACGTTTCACCCCAACACAAAGGATTAGGGAAAAAACTAATAAAAGAAGCTGAGGGGATAGCAAAAGAGGATTTTAAAATAAAAAAAATCTCCATTATTGCTGGTGTTGGAGTAAGAAATTATTTCAGAAAACTGGGCTATAAACTGGAAAATACTTATATGACAAAAACCTTATAAAAACACCCATAAAACAAAAACCCCAGCTCAGACTACCCGGTCTGAGTTATTTCTTTTAATAAAGAATTAACATAATCCATTGAAGAATCATGAAGTATTAAAATATCATAAGCTTCTTTGTATTTTTTAAGGTTTTCATCAACCTTTTCGTTCAAAAAACCAATCTTTATTAAACTACTATAATCAAAACCTTCAACTATCCCTGTGTCTCCTAAACTGTCCCCTAAAAGTAAAACATTTTTTCTTTTTTCTATCTCAGAATAAAAAGGAAACTTTTTTAAAAGAGTTTCATCTTTATTAAAAACGTGTATAATCGGAGTTTCAAAATCAATAGCGTTTTCATCATCGTCCCAAAGGAAAGAATTTGAAACTATATGAATGTTAGAAAAAAGTTTTCTCTCTTTTTGAAGCATCATCTCAATAATGTCTCCTCCCAAACCACTAGATGACATAATAATTAAAGGAATTTCACTATCTTTTAAAAAATCAAAAAAATCTAGCGCTCCTTTTCTAAACCTTATCCTGGGTGAATTTATAACTTCAACTAAATGCTTTTTGTTTAACCCTGATTTTATCAACAGTTTAAACTGAGAAATCCACCATTCTTGCATTGCTTTCTTTTTCTCTTCAATTGGGGTTCCAGGATCTACTTCTATCGGATAATATTTTTCCTGTAAATCTTGTGATTTTCTAGCATAATCATCGCTTAAATACTCTCCGTTGCTGTATAAAACAGAAATCAAAGAAGGGACCCTCTCCCCCTCAACAACAGCTTTAGTTAAAGTTCTATCAAAATCGGACAAAACATGTAATTTTTCTTTTCCTTCTTTTGAGATTTTCTTTTTTAACCTCTCTATTCTTTTTGGATATGGTACAACAATATTTTTAATCATAGATTAATTTTTTAATTTTTCTTTTTAATTTGTGTGAATTACAATGCTTTAAAACTCCTAAATATGATTGAATTGTTTGATTAAAAGATTTTTTTGAAATTTTGTTTTGGTTCAATCCTTTGATTCTTACCCTTATCTTTTTAAACATTCTCTTCTTGGTCTTTGTTCTTAAAATTCTGTAATAAGGAAAACTAACATAACCCAAAAAATCAATTCCTTGGTGGTGTTTTCTAATTATCACTTTATCTTGATGTAAGAATAATTTCAATCTTTCTTTTAAGAAATTATTGACTTGAAGAATAAGTTCTTTTAAATATCCTTTTTCCGTGTTTAAAACAACAAAATCGTCACAATAACGAATGTAATATTTTACTTTTAATTTATGTTTAATAAATTGATCAAGTTCGTTAAGATAAATGTTGGCAAAAAGTTGACTGGTAATATTGCCCAGAGGCAATCCTTTATTTGTTATATCTGAAAAGCTTTTAATAATTTCTTTTATTAGCCAAATTGTATTTCTGTCTCTAATTCTTTTTTCAATCAAATTAATTAAGATGTTTTGGTCTATTGAACTAAAAAACTTTTTGATATCGCATTTTAGGACAAAACAAGTTCTCGTATTATTTCTGCCGACTTTTCGAGCAAACTCATCCAATCTATTCACTGCCCGATGCGTTCCTTTATTTAACCTACAAGAATAGGAATCAAATATGAATGTTTTATCAAAAATTGGATATAAAATCCTGAAAACAGCGTGATGTAAAACTCGATCTTTAACACAAGCTTTGTGAATGTGCCTTAATTTTGGGTCTTTAACGTAAAAGGAGAAATATTTTGAGTGCTTGTAGGTTTTTTTCTTTAGCTCTTTGTGTAGTTTTAAAATATTATTCTTAAAATCTTTTTGAAAAAACTGAACATCTTCTTTTTTTGATTTACCTCTCTTGAATTCTTTCCAAGATAAAAATAAATTTCTGGGCGAAATAATTTGCTTAAAAATATTTTGACTACTAACCCCCCACCTAAGCTTTTTATAACTCCATTTTGCATATATTTATTCAACACAAAAGGAGTTTCTAAAAACTCCATTTTATGCAGAGACTTCGGAACGGGAACGAAGGTTGTCATTGGAGTTACCGGGGTTGTACCAGTTAACATAGACCTTGCGGTTGTCAGCGTTCCAGCCGACGCACGGCACGTTGCCATCGGAGTCCCGCGAACCCGTTATATTATCTAACTCCGTCCGATTCACAAGAAAACTTTTACAAGTTTTCTTGTGTTAGCTCCGTCCATAGCGGAGAAGTTTTCCGAATCTTATTATTCGTGAGAGTTAGACAAGCAGTTTCTTGGCGCGGCAAATCCCTTTACCACACATTTCTATTATACAAAAAAATAGGCCCTTGCTGCAAATTTACAACAAGGGCCCTTGCCTATGCCCGCTTCGCGGGCAGGATACATCAAGAAGCCACTGAACGGGAACAAAGGCGGCCATCGGAGCGACCGGGGCGGCACCAGCCAACATCGATCCCGCGGCCGTCAGCGCGCCGGCCGACGACCGGCACGCGGCCACCGGGGCCCCGCGAACCCGTACAGAGTGTCCAGCTATTCACGTCGAGGTGATTTCCCGTTGTCAGGAAATATCCCAGCCCCAGCAAGAGACGCTCCAGCAGATCAATACCCTGGCGGCCCTCCTTAACCAGCTGGGCAGCCGACTTGTCGGCGTTCTCCTTGTCTGCCTCCACGGTCTTGTGGAAAGCAATGACGTAAGAGCCATCGCGGTTCGGGTCGCGGTCGTTAGCCGTGACACCTGCGTCCAGATCGCCTCTGGACACATAGACATCGACACCTCTGCTTCGCAGAGCTTTAACAACCTTGTTTGGTGTAACGTCCTTCAGAACAGGGACGACCCAGCGATTGGAAGAGGGAGAAATAGACAGAGTAAACTCCTGGTATTCCTTTTCCATACCGAGTGCTTTGTAGACTTCCTCCCAGTTGAGAGGGGGAAGTACACTGCCGAAAACAAACTCCTGGAGAATTTCAGCTAAATCCTTGGGACTCCGATTGCCCTCCAGCACCAACTGGTTGGCGCTGATTTCCAACTCCAAAATCCTCTCCCACACATTGCCACTACTCATGGCACACCTCCTTGTTATAAGCTCATATCAACGACTGCCCAAAGCGAAAGCCTTGGTAAAAACAGCCGAACTTCAATGAGCTTACTCTTTTTCTATTATATCACAACAAAATATCTCTGTCAAGATTAAGACGCTTTTAAAGTCCTTTTGTGAGATTTTCCTTGTTTTTTTTAAATTAACCTAACAATTAAATAGCCAATTACAGAAAACAAAGCAATAGGGGGTAAAGCGGGAATTGGAGCTCTAACTTTCTGAAAAGAAAATAACAAAAAGCTCAAAAAGAGCCCAAGCAAACTAAACCCAACAACAATTAAAGAGCTTAAAATACTTTCTCTGACCAATGAGGCAGCGAGCAAAAGAGGGAAAGCCACATCTCCCCCTCCCAAGATCAAAAACTGTCCACCAGGCTTAACTTTCTCTATTTTCTCAGAAAAATCAGACAAACTCAAAGAAACAACAAAACCCAAGATAACTTCTTTTTTAATCATCTCTTTTGCCATTTTTACCATATGCTTGGTTTTGTAAACAGCTATAAAATCATAAATAGAAAAAACAACTAAAAGAATAATAACTATTTCCGGTGTTAACTGTAACCCCAACAAGCTGCCAGCTCCAGCTAAGCCGAGTATTATAACAAGGTTATGAAGATAAATCTTTGGTTTCTTGAACCAAAAATATATCAAAAATCCCATTATAATCAAAGCTGGAATATCTGTTAACCAAACACTTAGAATCATAACCCCTCCACCAAAAACAGCCAAAACAAAAATACTTTTATAAACCACACTTTTGGCTCTTTGAAATCTTTTAACAAGGGTAAGAAAGACCACAAAAGCAGTAATTAAAAGAAAATAAAAGAAAAAATCCCAAAGAGAAACCTTAGGTAAAGAAACTTCCGTTAGTTCCAAGATTTTAATTATTCTTTGAGCACTAAAAACACCCAAAATTAAAGTTAAAAGAAACAAAAAACCCTCCATTCCCAAAACTCTCAAAAATTGAACAAAAGAAAGGTTTTTTATTTTCTTTTCTTTTTTCTCTCCCATTTTATTAGCTGGTTTTTTTCTGTAGTTTTTTTATTTTATCTTTCCTCTCCCAACCAAAACCTTCTTCTTCCCTGCCAAAATGACCAAATTTAGCAGTTTTCCTGTAAATAGGTCTTAAAAGGTCCAACTCCCTTATTATCCCTCCAGGAGATAAATCAAAAACCTGGGGAATAACCTCAACTAGTTTCTTTTCGGGAACCTTTCCTGTGTCAAAAGTGTCAACACTTATCTCCAAAGGATAAACACCACCTATCACATAAGACAACCTGACCAAGCATTTTTCAGCTAATTGAGCTGCAATTATATTTTTAGCAACATATCTTGCCATATAAGCTCCCGATCTATCAACCTTAGTGGGATCTTTCCCTGACATAGCACCGCCACCAACCGGAACCCAACCACCGTAAGTATCAACAACTGTTTTTCTTCCTGTCATACCAGTGTCTGATATGGGACCTCCAATAACAAAACGGCCGGTGTTATTAATAAAGAATTTTGTTTCTTTATCCAAATACTGGCCACAGACAGGTTTAATAACTTTAGATATTATGTCTTTTTTTATTCTGCCAGAAGATACATCAGGATCGTGTTGGGCACCAATAACAACAGAATTCAATCTTTTGGGGTGATCATTCTCATATTCTACTGTCACCTGACTCTTACCGTCGGGTCTTAAATAGGGAATTTCTTTTTTTCTTCTCACCTCAGCTATTTTCATAACTAGCTTGTGAGATAATGTTATGGGAAGGGGCATTAACTCTTTTGTTTCAGTACAAGCGTAACCTGTCATCATGCCTTGATCACCAGCTCCTTGTTTCTCAGACCCTGTTTTTTTAATTCCTTGAGCAATATCTGGCGATTGCCCTCGAATACAATTAAAAACAGCCAAAGAGTGGCAATCAAAACCATATTCTGGTTTGTCATAACCAATCTCTTTTACTGTCTCTCTTACTATATTATTCACGTCTATTTTAGCTTTTGTTGTTATCTCACCACCCACAATAACATAACCCCCGCCAACTAAAACCTCGCAAGCCACCCTGCCATATTTGTCTTTTCTAATAACTTCATCCAAAACAGCATCAGAAATAGAGTCACATATTTTATCTGGATGTCCTTCAGCTACTGATTCTGAAGTGAATAAAAAATCTTTAATCATAAATTAAAAGTGTTAGATAATCTTTTTTTAGCTTTTTCTTTTTCTTTTATTGAAATTTTGCTTTTTTTAATTCCTTTTTCTAAAAGTTTTATTGTTTTATCAAGCAGAGAACGATCAATCATCATGGGCGTTCCATCTTTCCCACCATGGGCAAAAGAGTAACGAGCAGGGTCTTCTCTTGAGGCTTCCGCACCATAAATTAACTCAGCCACCAATGATAGAGCCCTTATTGTCTTGGGTCCTATTCCCTTAAGAGACAAAAGTTGTTCAAAATCTTTTGGTTGTTTACTTTCAGCAAAGAATATAGTCTTTTTTAATCTTTTTAAATCAAATTTCTCGTTCATAACTGGGTGTTGATGAAATTCAACATTATTAAGCTCCATTTCAGTAAAACCTTTCAGTCTTCTTTGTTTTATTAAAGAATTACTTTTTTTTGAAATTAGCTCAATGTCTTTGAGAAACATCTTGGGTTCTTTGGAGACAAGCCCGGTTGATATATCTCTGTTTTTCCCGCTTTCTTTTGCAGTTAAATTAAGAGGTTTTACTTTAACTTGAGTTGTAATTCCAGAATGTGGTTCTTCAATAAAGTCTTTTTTCTTTGCTTTTTTATAAAGAGAGAAAGACAACCAGTGGTAACGACGCGCTTTCTGAGAATATGTGTTCATTCCCTGTTGAATTACACCCCATTGTCCTTTTTCGGTAAATATTAGGTTATGATGGTAGATTTGAAACCCATCTTGCAAACAGGAGCTATCTACTTTAGCTGACATTTTACTTGAATAAACTAGTTGCTCTGTTCTTTCTTCTGGAAATTTAAGTTTATCTCCCCATTTTTGTATCTGATCGGGAGTTTTTCTTGAAGTTTTTCCCTTTCCTCCACAAATAAAGATTCCGAGTTCTTCTTCAATTCCCCTTACTCCTTCTTTTAAGGCACCCATGGTGGTTGTAGTCAAACCACTTGAGTTCCAATCAAAACCAATAACACAGCCCAAACTTTGGAACCAGACAGGATCAGATAATCTCCTTAAAATCTCCTCGGGGCCAAATTCTTCTCGAATAGCCAACATTATGCCTCGAGAAAGTCGTTTCATTCTTCTGAAAAGCCAAGGAGGGCATCTTCCATAATCTAAAGGGACTGTTGCAACTCCTGTTCTCATATTAATTCATTTTATCAAAAAACTGGTTCTTACCCAACAGCAAAAACCAGTTCTTAAACTCTTCTTTTGTCTTTTAATATATTCTAAATTCCTTTGAAAATAATCTTTGGTTTTCTTTAAATTTTTCTCCTTCTTTTTTGTTTTTACAAACAGGAATTGCAAGCCGGTGCGTTCCTTCTGTTGTATTTTTCAAAGAAAGCTCAAATGCTTTTTTCTCTTTTGGTTCCAAACAAGCTTCATTTATATCCTCCTCTTTACATTCTCCATGTTTATAATTTTCCCATTTACCATCAATTTTTCTTTGAAGAAGATAAGGATAACAAGAAGAGAAACAAATACTTGAAGAAAGATAATTTTCTATCTGGACTTGGAGTTTCTCGTTTTTAATATATTCTGTTTTTCTAAGAATAACCTTGACGCCGGCCTGGGAAGAATACCAAAGTAACAATGCTCCGAAAATAACAACTAGGATAATAATTAAAATCCAGGTTTGTTTTTTCATAAGTTAAGTTTAATTTATTTACCTTTTATTTAATTTTAAACAGAAGTTTAAAACTTTTCAAATTAAAATAAGTTATTTCTCAAACCCTGGAAACCCTAATTAACCCCGAACAGGGAATAATTTCAATTCCTTTTTTCTCTAATTCATCTAAAAATAAGTTCACTCCCAAAGAATCAGAAGACATATGTCCTGCAATAACAACATTTATTTTTGATTCTTCAGCTTGTTTACGGCCCTCTTCTCCCATGTGCATACCAACTACTGTGCCTATCCCTGCTTGAGCCATTTTTTCATAAAGTTTTGGAGATCCTTCAGTACCTCCTGTAATTTCAGCTAAAGCCACCTTACCACATCGGTTCTCTTCTGACCCAACAAAAATTTTAGGCCCTGCTCCAATTTTTATTGATTCTTTGTATTCTGGAATTTCTTTTAAAATTTTTATTATATCCTCAACTCTTTTGACTTCTTCTTTGTCTTCTAATTTATCTCTCAGAAATTTAGCTGCCAGATTATCACAAGGAGTATGCAAATTAATTAGGTTCATGCCCAAAATATTTGCTGTATCAACCGTCCTTTGATGGTTCGCTTTATTTACTCCTCGAGCCACCTCTTCAATTCTTTCTTTCATTAATCCTTCTGCGATATTTATGGGTACTCCATAAAAACTCAAAACATCGCATTGTAAGTCCATAACGTCAGCCAAATTAGCCAATCCCTTACCTAAAGGATGATGAGAAATAACTAAATCAATATTTCCTATTTCTTTGGCCAACAAGATTTCAGCTGGCTCAATATCAATTCCAACTAAAATCTTTTTAATTTCTTTGTCTTCAGAAATATTTAAAATTTGAGAATCAAGGTAAGGATTCTCTAAAGCTTCTTTGTCAAATTCTTTCTTTCTCTCTGGAGATAACTTTTCATATCTTTTCTTTTTTCTCTCCAAAAACCCTTTTACTCCTTCTTTCCCCCTAAAATCTGCTTCTATTGCTAATTTTATTGCTAGATTGTAAATTTCTTTTGTTTTCATTTTATTTCGATTTGTTTTTGTTCTCTTTTATTTTGTACCGATCAAAAATATCCTGATAAAGTTTATCGATTAACTTCTCTCTTTCTTCAGAATCAAAAACTTCCCTGCGAATACGGGCTTTTTCTTTTCTAATATATTTTCTAAGGCTTTTTTGAAGTCTTTGTTTTGACATAAAGAAAAAAGATTTTTAAAATCTATTATCATACCAATATTATATATTACCTTTTTTTCCGAGAAAAATAAAGCTATTCTCCTTTAATAACAGCTAAGGGTTTTAATTTAGCTACTTTATTTGAAAGACCAGCTTTTTGAACTACCTCAATTATATTATCAATATCTTTGTAAGCGTAAGGTGCTTCCTCTGCGATCCCCCGCATTGAGTGACATTTTACTAAAATACCTTTCTCTCTCAGTTTTCTTATTATTTCCTCTCCTCTGACTTTTTTTCTGGCTGCTGTTCTTGACATTGTTCTCCCCGCGCCGTGATTTACAGTAAAAAAAGCCTCCTCTGATCTCTCTGTCCCAACACAAATATAAGAAGAAGTTCCCATGGTGCCTGGAATAAGGACTGGCTGTCCTATTTCTTTGTATTTTTCTGGAATTTTAGGATGTTTTGGGGGTAAAGCTCTTATTGCCCCTTTACGATGAACAATTAGTTCTTTCTCTTTACCGTTAACTTTGTGCTTTTCAACTTTAGCAATATTGTGAGCAACGTCATAAAGTAACCTAAGTTTTCCTTTTTTACCCAAAACCTTCTCCCAGGCCTTTCTGGTATAAACCATTATCATGTGCCGGTTTGCCCAAGCATAATTGCAAGCAGCAGACAAAGCAGCAAAAAATCTTTCTCCTTCAAGAGAGCTGAAAGGAACACAAGCTAATTCTTTATCTGGTAACTCAATATTATATTTTGGCATAGCTTTCATAGCGCTCTTTAAATAATCGGTGCAGTTTTGATGACCTAATCCTCGAGACCCAGTGTGAATCATAATAACTACCTGATTTTCTGTTAAACCAAAAATTTCAGCTGCTTTTTTGTCAAAAATCTTATCTACTTTCTGTATTTCTATAAAATGATTACCGCTACCTAAAGTTCCCACCTGGTTTCTACCTCTTTTTTTAGCCCGAGGAGAAACCAAAGAAGCATCAGCTTTCTCCATTTTTCCTTTTTCTTCACAGTTTTCTACGTCTTCTTCTCTGCCATAACCCACTTCAACTAAACTGGGAACTCCACCCTCTAAAATTTTATCAATCTGCCCAAGAGAAAGCTTGACTTTCCTTC
Organism: uncultured Candidatus Saccharibacteria bacterium; assembly: GCA_964482615.1. Classification (GTDB taxonomy): domain Bacteria; phylum Patescibacteriota; class Minisyncoccia; order Minisyncoccales; family CAYZYK01; genus CAYZYK01. The sequence continues at coordinate 31,661 of CAYZYK010000002.1, read as the reverse complement.
CTTTCCCAAGGCCCGAAGGAACCTGATTTTGAATCTCAGTTGCCAGTTTATCTAAATAAGGATTAATTTCCTTTTCAGTATAATCAGAAAGTAAAAGCCGGCAACCACAATTCTCATCGTACCCGACAAATCCGGGGGATATAACCCCGCTTGAAGCGCCCATAGCCCCCACCCCTCCAATTGGAGAACCATACCCCTCGTGCATGTCTGGCATAGCCAAAACATATTTCACAACTCCCGGTAAAGTAGAGGTATTTATTAGTTGGAGAACAGATTTGTCTTCTAGAATATCATCAAATGTTTTTGCAGAAGCATAAAATCGGGCTGGAACACGCATATCGCCCCTGAAACTTTTAGGAATTTCCCACAAATAATCACTTATTTTTTTAAAATCTTTTTTGGAAACCATAGAATAAATTATTCCTATATTTCATTTTACTCCCATTAATCTTGTTTTTCAAAAAAGAAAGCTCCGCTAAAAAAGCGGAGCATTGATTCGGAAATCATTGTTCGGGACAGTTTTTCAAATAATCCAAAAGTTGACCAAGATAAGCAACAGCCAAACAGACTACACTATCAGCAGCCCCATAATACAACAGAAGTTCATTTTCTTCGTTAATAACGGCTCCTGAAGGAAAAACAATATTGTGAACGTCTCCAGTCATTTCATAATCTTCTTGGGGGCTCAGAACCCACTCTTCGCTTCGATGGATCACCTCCAGGGTTTCCAAGTCCAATAACGCTATACCAGCCCGGTAAATATCCCCTCCTGTGGTTCTTCTTGTTCCGTGATATATAATTAACCATCCTTCGGAAGTTTCAATTGGCGGTGGGCCAAGACCAACTCTGTCTGCGTCCCAGCTACGGTGTCTTGTGGGTAAAAGTACCCTATGATGACCCCAGTGCTGCAAGTTGGGAGAAAACGAAACCCAAATATCTCCCCTCCCTTCAATCACTGGCCTGTTTACTAAAGCAAACTCACCATTAATCTTTCTGGGGAACAGAGAAGCGTCTTTGTTTTGGGGTAGAAACTGTCTCCCCAAACGTTGAAACGAAGAAAAATCTGTAGTCGTTAACAAAGAAATCACAGTTGGTTCTCCGCTAACTCCAGCGAAAAACGATACATAAGCAATTACATATTTTTGTAAGTCTTCTACCCAAACTATTCTTGGGTCTTCCAACCCAAATATTTCTTCTCCTTCATCACGATCAGGGATTAAAGTGGGAGTTGAATCTACCCTCCAAGCTGTTTTTCCGTCTTCACTACGAGCCAGAGTTAAATGAGAATATCCTCTTCTGTCTTCAACTCTCACCAGAAGAAAAACTTCATCTTTGAATCTTACGGCTCCTGGATTAAAAACAGCAGAAGCTGTATAGGGCCATTCATTAGAAACAAGAATAGGGTTCGCTTCAAAACGACAGAATATATTTCTTGAGTTTTCTCTTGTCCCGTCCATCTCAACCTCCTCCTGTTTTTAAAAGAGCAAAAATGCCTTATCCTTTTGTTAGTTTAATCATTTTTCAAAAAAAGTAAAGGGCAGGCAAAGCCAACCCTTAAAGTTTATTAATTAACCTATCTATCAAAGCAAAAATTAATATTTCAGCAAAAGCAATCCACATAATCCAGAAACTCAGCTTTTGCCTTTCTGTCCATTCTTCTCTCATCTCGTCCTCTATTTAATTGTCAGGTTCTTCTTTATTTATCTCATATTAACAAAGCTTATCAATCTCCCTAAAACAGACTATACATCAAAAATAACGATTGCTTCCCAAGCTCCGTTCTCTTTTTGTTTAATATCTAAACCATAGTAGGTTACCGCCTTTATATCCTCACCAAAACTTTCAACTTTATTACCCATTAACCTTCCTTCAATTTCTATGTCGGTGAATTTATTGAATTCAACTTTATTGTAGACAGCCATATTAACCCGAGATAAGTACAAAGCTTCACTCAAAAAATCAACCAATAAAGCATTTAAATTAAGAGATTCTATCTTAATTTTCTTTTTAGTTTTTTTTCCTTTTTCAATCTTAGCTTCTTGATTCTCTGCCATGCCCTCAAGCATATTTGAAAAAAGTCCCTCTTTTGTTTTAGCAAAAGCTTTTATTCTCATATCTGCTTTATGTCTCAAAACTTTAAATTTTTTCATAAATCATTTTTTAAACTCTTCTCTGGCTATTTTTCTGTCATCCCAAGGTATTTTTTTACTACCAGCAACACACATCCAGGGTTCTGACCCTTTTCCAGTAATCACCACAATGTCTTCTTTTTTTGCCTTTTTGAGGGCTTCTCTTATGGCTTTTCGTCTATTCAATATTTTTTCTGCTTTTTGTCCAGCCCCTTCAGCGACCTGATCAATTATTTCCATTGGGTCTTCATTATAAGGATCTTCGTTTGTAACAATAACGCTTTTACAATATTTTCTCGCAATCTTTCCCAAAACAGGTCTTTTCCATTTATCTCTTCCCCCTCCACAAGAACCCAAAACACAAATTAAGTTATTTTTTTTAAATTGATTGAGGGTTTGATAAACCTTTCTTAAGGCTACCGGTGTTATAGCATAATCAATAACAACAGTAAAAGGTTTTTCAATCACAATTTCCATTCTACCTGGAATTGACTTCGCTTCTTTCAAAGCTTTTTTACAAACAACAAGGGGTATTTTCTGTGATAGCCCCACACAAATTGCGGCTAAAGCATTATAAATATTAAATTTCCCTAAAAGCTGGAGTTCAAATTTTGTTTTATTCAAAGAAAACCTTGTTCCTCGAGAGGAAACTTCTATGCTTTCAGCTTTAACAGAACGGACAGGTTCTGGAATATTTTCAACTTCTTTTTCTCCAATACCAAACCCCATTTTCTCTTTTGCTGAAAAGTTCAAGAAATATTCTGCATTTTTATCATCTAAATTAACAATATGGGTTCCCTCGGTTGCCAGAAACAACTCTCCCTTGGCTCTTTTATAATTTTCAAACCCTCCGTGAGCTTCAATGTGTTCTGGACTCAGATTGGTTAACAAAGCAACATCAAAATCAATAAATCTATGGCGATGTTGTTTAATACCCTCTGAGGTTACTTCCAAAACAACATATTTACATCCTACCCTCACCGCCCTCTTCAGAAGACGTTGGAGTTTAAATCTTCCGGGCATTGTCATTTTTAGCATATTCTCTTCTTCTTTTTCTCCAATTTTAAACTTAATTGAAGACAAAGAAGCTACTTTATGCCCTGCTTTCTCTAAAATTTTAGTTGTCAAGTTAACCACCGTAGATTTTCCACTAGTTCCCGTTACTCCAATGACAATTAATTTTTTTGATGGAAATCCATACAAAAAAGCACCCAATAAAGCCAAAAAGAAATGATAAAAACTCAATAAAAAAGAAGGAATAAATTTTTTAATTATTTCTTTAATTCTCATATTTTTTATTCTAACTTATAACTTTAAAAGAAAAAAGCCGACCAATTGTTGGTCGGCTAGATAAAATTAAGAAACATGTTTCAGGAGAGCAAATTCTAAACCATCTCGTAGAGCCTGCCAACTTGCTTCAATAATATCTGTGGAGCTACCTACAGTAGTCCAAGTATTACCGTTGGCTGAGAAAACTATTAATACTCTTACTTTAGCTCCAGTACCTGCTTTTTCATTAAGAATACGAACCTTATAATCAACTAGGTGTACTCTTTCAAGTTCAGGATAAAAAGACAAAAGTCCTTCCCTTACTGCTTGGTCCAAAGCATTAACAGGCCCGTCTCCTTCTGTGGCACTATGAATTATCTGGTTTCTGACTTTAAGTTTCACCATCGCCTTAGGGGCAAATCTTTGGTTTTCTAGTACTGTAAAATCCAAAACTTCAAAAAGAGGTCTATATTCTCCTGTGGTTCTCCTCATAAGAAGTTCTACTGAAGCATCAGCAACTTCAAACTGAAACCCTTGGTATTCCAGCATTTCAATCTTATGTAAAATCTTTTCAGCCTCTGAAACAGACAAATCAACACCTATCTCTTCTGCTTTAGCTAAAATACTAGCTTTTCCAGCTAACTCAGATACTACTATTTTCCCTTGGTTTCCCACTAACATAGGATTTATGTGTTGATAGCTCTCCTCCCTCTTAGTTATAGCGTGGGCGTGCATACCCCCTTTATGACTAAAAGCGTTACTTCCAACGAAAGGCTGGGAAGGATTAGAAACTAGGTTAGCTATTTCAGCTACCTTTCTGGAAACTTCAGTTAGCTGAGTCAAATTACTTGGTGGTAAACAAGAAAAACCCATTTTAAGTTGTAAAACAGGGATTACAGAGCAAAGATCAGCATTGCCGCATCTTTCCCCGTAACCATTAAGAGTACCCTGAACTTGGAGAACACCCTCTTTTACTGCAACAACAGTATTGGCTACCGCTAATCCTTCGTCATTATGGGTATGAATTCCAAGGGGTACATTTATTACTGTTTTTACCTTCCTAATAACTTGATTTACCTCCCAGGGCAAAACGCTTCCATTTGTATCACAAAGAATAACTACTTGTGCCCCTCCGTTTACTGCTGCTTGGAGTGTTTCTAAAGCATAACCGGGATCATCTTCAAAACCAGTAAAGAAGTGTTCTGCGTCGTAAAAAACTTTCCTTCCCCGAGAAGTAAAGAAAGAACAACTTTCTTCAATTAACTGTAAATTCTCCCCTGGGGTTACATTCAAAACATTATTAGTATGTAAAAGCCAAGTCTTGCCGACAAGGATAACGGTTCTTACATCTGTTGCTAAAAGGTTTTGCATATTTTTATCTTCTTCTGGCAAAACACCCTTCCGATGAGTCATACTAAAAGCAACAAGTTCAGCACTTTTTAGATTAAGTGAAGATACAACTTTAAAAAACTCAGTCTCTTTATCGTTTGCGCCCGGCCAACCTCCTTCAATATAGTTTATACCAAGTTCGTCTAATATCTGAACAATTTCTAATTTATCCTGTAAAGAAAAGGATATACCTGTCATCTGGGCACCATCTCTTAGGGTGGTGTCATATAATTCAACCTGTCTTTCCATCTTCCTTCTCCTTTCTTCAGAGAAACAATGTTCAGCCGAATTTAAACTGGCCTGCTCAGTCTTGGACATTTTCCTTATTAACCTTTAAAAGATCATCTCCAGAAAAGAAAAAACCCCTTCTGGGAAAGAGGTAGGTTGTAAGTTTACTTTTGTAGATTAACTTACCCCTTTCCCGAAAGAGGTTTAATAATGATAATAATGTTAATTAATTTTTGTTCTTTATCTCTAATCTTCATTCTATTTACTAGTTTAATAAATTAAAATTTATTGTCAAGCCCTTCCTAATATCTCAAGGGCTTTTTTAATTCTTTCTTCTGTGTTTTTAATTTTTGGGGAAATTTCAGAGAGGGCTTTTTTTGCTTCTCTTTCTGAAAAACCCAAATTAACTAAAGCGTTTATCTCTTCTGGTTTTTCTTTTACCTCTTTTCTTTTTTCTTCTTTTTCTTGAACAATTTTTCCTGAAAGTTCAAGAATAATTTTTTGAGCTTTTTTCTTGCCTATTCCAGGAATATCTTCAAATATTTTTGTATGTCCTTCCTTAATTTCTTTTTTAATTTTTTCTAAAGGTTGAAGAGAGGATATTTCCAAAGCAGCCTTGGGCCCTATCCCAGATATATTTCTGACCATTTTAAAGAAATCAAGTTCTTTATATTCCAAAAAACCATATAGTTTAAGGCTTCTTTCGCCCACATCTAAATGACAAAACATCTTGAGGTTTGTTTCTTTTTGTGGTATTCTATTAAGCGTCTTCTCAGAGCAAAAAACCAGAAAACCAACCCCGTTTGTTTTCAACAAAACAAAGTTCTCTCCCTTTCGAATAATTTCACCTTCCAAGTAAGAAATCATATTATTAAATGATATCATAAATTAAGTAATATTTATACTGTGTTTAAATTAAAATCAAAATTTAAACCAACAGGAGATCAGCCCAAAGCTATTGAAAGAATAACTAAAAATTTGAACTCTGGTATAAGGGACCAGACGCTTTTGGGTGTTACGGGTAGTGGCAAAACATACACCATAGCTAAGGTTATTGAAAAAACAAAAAAACCAACTTTAATAATTTCCCATAATAAAACTTTAGCTGCTCAACTATATCAGGAATTCAAAGATTTTTTCCCAGAATCAGGCATTCATTATTTCGTAAGCTACTATGATTATTACCAACCAGAGGCCTATATCCCCCAAACCGATACTTATATTGAAAAAGACGCTAAAATAAACAAAGAAATTGATAAGCTGAGACATGCTGCAGTCCAAGATGTTCTAAACAGAGAAGATGTAATAGTTGTAGCTTCTGTTTCTTGTATTTACAATATCGGTTCACCAGAAAGTTATCAAAAAGTCTCTTTGGAAATATCCCAAAACCAGAAGATAAAAAGAAAAGATTTCCTTTCCCATTTAATTTCTTTACAATACCAAAGAAACGATATTGATTTTAATCCCGGCAATTTCAGGGTTAGAGGAGATGTAGTGGATATTTTCTTGGTTTCTGGAGAAAAAATCTTAAGGATAGAGTTTTTAGGAAACAAAATTAACAATATTTCAGAATCAGAACCCTCTCCAAGTCCAGAATTTAAATCAAAGACTTCTAGTATTAAAATTTATCCTGCTCAGTTCTGGGTAACCCCAGAAAGTAAATTAAATATTGCAATAGAGAATATAGGGAAAGAGTTACAACAAAGATTAAAAGAACTTAAAAAAGAAAACAAACTTCTTGAAGCCCAAAGGTTAAAACAAAGAACAAATTACGATCTGGAAATGTTAAAAGAAGCCGGATATTGTCATGGAATAGAGAATTATTCTCGACATTTAGAATTCAGGGATCCTGGAGCTCCTCCTTTCTGTCTTTTAGATTATTTTTCAGATAATTTTCTAATCTTTATTGATGAATCCCATATGACAGTTCCTCAACTGCATGCTATGTACAAGACTGACATGTCAAGAAAAAAGGTTTTAATAGAACATGGTTTCCGCCTGTCTTCAGCTAAAGACAACCGACCTTTAAGTTTCAAAGAGTTCAGAAAGAAAATTAATCAGGTAGTTTACGTTTCTGCAACTCCCAGGCCCTATGAAAAAGAAAAGGCGGGGAAAAAATATATTGTAGAGCAATTAGTGAGGCCAACCGGGCTTTTGGAACCCTCTATTGAAATTAGGCCAACAGAAAATCAAGTTAAAGATTTAATTAAAGAAATAAGAAAAAGAAGAAAGAAAAACCAAAGGGTTTTGGCTGTTACCCTAACTAAAAGATTAGCAGAAGAACTGTCGGATTACCTTCAGAATCACGGCATAAAAACTAATTATCTACACTCTGAAATAAAAACCCTAGAAAGACCAAAAATTCTCAACAAATTAAGAGAAGGACAATATGAGGTGATTGTGGGAATAAATTTGCTCAGAGAAGGATTAGATTTACCAGAAGTTGCCCTGGTTGCTATTTTAGACGCAGACAAAGAGGGTTTTTTAAGAAACAAAACTACCCTGATTCAAACCATGGGCAGAGCAGCAAGGCATCCTGAAGGGCATGCTATTTTATACGCTGACAAGAAAACAAAATCAATAAAAAAAGCCATAAAAGAAATAAAAAGAAGAAGGAAAGTCCAAAAAAAATATAACAAAGAACACAATATAACCCCAACCCCCATTAAGAAAGCGGTAAAGAAATGGCCTTTTTTAGTAAAAGAAAAGGGGGTTGCTTCAGAATTCGGGGTTATTCAAGATATAAAACTTTTAGAAAAAGAAATGAAAAAAGCTGCCAAAAATCTTAACTTTGAAAGGGCAGCGGAAATAAGGGATATGATTGAAAATTACAAAAAAGAAAAGTAAATTTAGGCGGCTTTTTCCAGGATAGAACCCTATTCTCTTTCTTTTCTTTCTTCTCTACTCTTTTTTGCTAATTCTATAATTCTTTCAATTTTTTCTCTCTGTTTTTCAGATAAACGGTCTATATCTCTTAATCTCTGTTTCTCTTCTTTGCCAAAATCTTCTAACGTTTCAATTTCAGAAAGATGTCTTTTTAAAACAAACAAGGCGAAATCCTCTATGTTTCCTGGGGAAACCTTGTTAAATCCCATTTCTCTTAGTTTTTTTTCTATTTCTCTGTGCCTCTGTTCTTGACTTTTCTGTTGTTCTGCTGTTTCTACTCTAAGAGAGGATTCTTCTGCCCCGGAAGGTTCCTTTTCAACAGTGGAGCGTGGTTGTTTTTCAAAATTTGGCATAATAAGATTATAGAATTTAAAATCTCTCTAATTCTTCTCTTCTTCTTTGGTCTCTTACTTCTCTCATTTTTTCTATCCCTTTTAGTTCTAACTCTAAAGCCTTTTCAATTTCTTCTGTCTTTTTCTTCCATGCTTTAGCTAGCTCTCTTAATTCTCTTTTAAAAATAATTCCCTTCAGAAGCCCAGTATAATTTTCAAGATCATCTATCTCAAACTCTGTTTCTACTTCTCTTTTCCACGTCCGGAGACTCTCTAATTGTCTTTTATATCTTTCTTTTGCCTCTTCTCTTAATTGATCTTGAGATTTCTCAGCTTCTTGTTCTGTCTCTTCTACTATTTCTTGTTCTTCTTCTTCTTTGGGTTCTGTTTCTGTGGAACTTTCTTTTGTTTCTTCTTCGGTTTCTTCTTCTTCGGCTTTTTTCTCTGTTTCTTTTGTTTCTTCCTCTGTTTCTTCCTCTGTTTCTTCCTCTTTAGCTTCCTCTTTAGCTTCTTCTTTCTCTTTTATATAATCCTCTGCCAATTCTCTATATTTTTCTCCTTCTTCTGGAGAACCAACTATCTCTTTTATTCTTTCTTCAATTAACCTTCCTTTTTCTCTTCTTGCTCTATGACGTGCTTTTAAAAATAATTCTTCTGCTCTCTCTTCTCTTCCTTCGGCGATTTTCTTTTTATTGTGTTCAATAATCTCCCGAAACCTGGCAACTGAAACTTTTAGAGGTTTCTCTCCTCTTCTTGGTATTGCTATTTTTTTTCTAAATAATCCTTTTTTCTTTATATCTTCGGGCTTGTAACCTAAGTTCAACATAGCACAAAAGATATCTTCTGATATTTCCAAACCAATTTCTTGTTGTGTTTCTTTTCTTCTCTCGTTCATCTGGTCTACAAATTCTTCAAAGTTACCATAAATATGTCTCTGCTGTTTTCGGGGAAGTTCTTGCCATCGTTTTTTGTAAGATGCTTCTCTTCGTTTTTCAGTAATTGTTTCAAGTTTCTCTTTAATATAATCTTTTTTTCTTACAGTTCTGTATCTTGCTCCATGTTCCTGTTTTAATTCTTGCCTGGCTTCCTCTTCTAAATTTCTATCTGTTATTTTTTCAGCAAGCTCTTTTCTTCTATCCAATAATTCTCTAATTTCTTCTGTTTTTTCTCTTATCTGCTCCCGGGAAGCTCCTTTTTCTTTCATCTCCTGTATTTGAATTGTTAACAACTCTAATCTTTGTTGAAGGGGGTCTGATTCTGGCTTTTCTTCCTTTCCTGGTTCCTTTTCTTTCTCTTGTTTTTCTGTGGTTTCAATTTCTTCTTTTAATTTTTCTATTCTTTCTCGAAAATCTTGTTTCATCTCTTCCCTTGCTCCTTCTATTTGTTCTTTGGTAACATCCAGACCACTTTCAAATCTACCTCGAGCATCTCTTTTTTGTTCTGCCCCACCTTCTCTTAGTTTTCTATCACTCTTTTTTCTTTTTTCTTCTATTTCTTTTTGTTCCTCTGGAGAAAAAAATTTTTCAAATTTTGGCATAGTTTTTAAAAATTAATTTATTAATTCTTTTTTAATTATATCATAAAAAACTTTTCTAGTCAATCTATTTAAGAATATGTTCTTTTCAGTCTGCTGTAAAGTTTCTTTTCAACAACATCTTTGTCTTTACCGTATTTTGTTCGAGAAAGCTTTTTAATCAGGTCTTTTACTTTTTCTTGGGATTTTTTGGGAGGATAAGTTACAATATTAAATGGTTTTGATGTTTCTCCTTTAATTAACAACCTTAAGGCGCTATTGTAATTATCAAAATTAACTAAGTCGTTTTCATCAAAAACTGGTTCAAATTGAGTGGTTAAATATTTAGCATCATCGGGGCCTACTCGGAAAACCAACATTGAGCCCACATTACCAAAAACCGCCTTTTTAGTTTCTTCATCAAGTTGACCGATAAACTGATGAGCAAAAGTCATATTTAGTTTGTATTTCCTTGCTTCAGCTAAAACAGTACTTATTGTTTTGGTGGTTACATTATGGAACTCATCAATGTATAAATAAAAGTTTTTTCTTTCCTCTTTTGAAATATCAGCCCTAGAGAAAGCAGCAATCAGTATTTTACCCACAATAACCATTCCCAAAAGATAGCTGTTTATCTCTCCCAACTTCCCCTTAGAAAGATTGACAATAAGAATCTTTCCTTTGTCCATTATTTCTTTGAAGTCAAAAGCAGATTTTTGTTGGGAAATAATAGGTCTTACCAGGTCATTGGCTATAAAAACATTCATCTTGCTTGTTATATAAGGAACCATATTAGCTAATGCTGCTTCCCCTCCTGCTTTTTCTGCTTCCTTTTCCCAGAAATCTTTAACTACAATGTTCTTACAATGAGCAAGTTTGTGTTCCCGAAACCCTTTATCTGCTAAAACCTTAGGAACCTCAATTAAGGTATTTCCTGATTCTGGGTGTTCCATAACTAACATCAAAGCATTTCTCATGTATTGTTCAAACATGGGACCCCCAAACCCGTGAGCTTTAAGGTTATACAGTTTTTCAAAAATCTCTATTAATTCATTGACTACAAAGGTTCTTGATTCGGGATAATTTTTATTATAATCTAACATGTTCAATCCTATCGGTCTTTCTGAATCACTTGGATTGAAATAAATAACATCTTCGGCTCTTGAGGGCGGCACAATCCCCAAAACAGTTTCAGCTAAATCTCCGTGGGGGTCAATCAAAGCAACCCCTTTCCCGTCTTCAATGTCCTGGCGGATCATTTCCTGCAACAGGGCTGATTTACCTGTTCCTGTTTGTCCTATAACATAAAAATGTCTATCTCTGTCTTTTTCTAAAATGCGAACTTCTCTTTCTTCTCCTCGGAAAATATTCTTTCCAAGGAGTAATCCTTTTTCTGGAAGATCAGCAGGAGGAGGAGCTTGTTTTGCTTTTAACCATTTAATATAAGGAGTCAAGAGAGCGGAAGATGGAAAATGGAAAATCCCTGCTATTTCTCCAGTAGACAAAAGCATAGATTTTCTTTCTTTAAAAACCCGGAAAGAAAAATAATAAAAAAGATTCTTTAATTTCCTTCCAGAAAGTTTTCTAAATCTGAGCTGATTTAAAACAGGAGAATTAAACTGATCAAAAGCCGCTTGCAGTTGATCAAGTACGGTTTGAGCTTTGGTTTTGTTTTCCCCAGAAGCTAACACTCTTAAATTAACATCAAATAATGGTTGCGATGTCTTTTTTAAAATAGCAGAAACAACTTCTTCCCTGGCTGAAGTGAGCTGGGTTCTGGACATTTCCCCTTCTTCTTTCTTTTTCTCTTGGGGTTTTTGTAAAAGAGTTTTACTCACTTCTCCTAAAACTCCCTTTTTATGTTCTGTTAAAGCTTCATTCAATTTTTTCCCTTGTTTCAGAGAAAAAATTATTCTTTCTCCTTTTTGGGCAAGCGTCTTTCTGCTGGGACGCATCAAAATTTGAACAACAGCTCCCTCGCCCTCTTTTTTAAGTTTGGTTAAAATGCTGGTTATTGGAGATAAAGGATCTGTTTCAAAATCTTGATAGGTTTTAAGAGGCAAGACCGGATCTTTCTCTAATATTGCTTCGCCCCCTAAAGACTGACCTTCGGGATTAAAAATGTTATAATCAGAAACTTTCTGAACATGAGCCTTTGGCCAAAATCCGAGAATTTGTTTTTCCATCATGCCAGTTAAAGAGCGAGGACAAGCGAAATAAAAATTAATTTCTTCGCCAACCCTGTGAACAGCAATCTCAAAAATAAAAACAGGAGCTCCTAAAAGAAAGCTTCCTACTTTATTTTTTTCTTTTGTGCCAGCTAAAGAAGAATAAAACTGCTCAGCCTTTTTTAAATAATCTTGTAAAGAAACTTTCTCCTCTTTCTTTCTCTCCTGGGGTAAAGTAACTAAAAAAAGAACTAGTTTCATACTTCTGTTCAAAAATCCCGTTTTTTTCTTCTTTTTCAACCAAAGGAAAATAAGCAAAATCCCCACCAAGACAGCAAGCCCTTCTAAAGAATATAAGATTATTGAAAAAAAAGGCATGTCTGTTAATTATAAAATGTTTCTTTTAACAAGTTCGTTATAATATCTATCAACTAAAGTGTCATGGAATTCATCCAAAATAGCTGGATTATCAAGCCCTCTGGCTACAGAAATTGCTTCTTTTAATCCTTTATCGAAAACCAAAGAAATTAAACTCCCTACTTGTTGACTACGAGGAAATCGAGCTATCTCTTCAACTTCATCCCGGGAAGCTACAGGCGGAGCAGAAGGAGGGGCGCGCTGTAACTCTTTAAGGTAACTTTTTATCTCTTTTTTAACCATCTTCTCTTCTCTCTCAAAACCCTTCTCTTTTTCTCTCTCTTTTTCTAATTTTCCTTCTAATCTTTTTATTCTCTTTTTTAATTCTTCTATCTCTGGGTGTTCTGCTTCCCCTTTCTCAAATTCTGTTTGAGGAATTTCCCCTCCAGAAGATGTTCTTTCTGCTGGTTGATATTTAGGCATAAGCTTAAAGTTTTACTTCTTCTATATTTTAACATAACTTAAACAATTAAAAAAATTACTAGGGGGTGTTGAAAAATTCAGTAATTTTGGTATTATACTCTTATACTAAAAACATTATTAAAATTATGCCTATTACAGAATCTGCCAAAAAAGCTCTTCGCCAGAGCAAAAAGAGGAAAGAAAGAAATTTACCTTATAAAGAAAAAATTAAAACCCTTACCAAAAAGGTAAAGGGTTTAATTAAAGAAAAGAAAAGAAAAGAGGCAAAAAGCCTTTTGCCTCGTCTTTACAAGGCCCTAGATAAAGCGGCTAAGAGAAATGTTATCAAAAAAGGTACGGCTAGCAGAAAGAAATCTAGAATAACCAAGCTAGTTAATAAACCAAACTAAATTTTAGATATTAGTATCTCCAAACCAAGACGGGGATCGATCTTTCCTGTTTTTATATCTAAGTCTACCTTAAAAATCTTCTGGTAGATTTTTTTTAGTTCGTTTAGGGTAAATTTCTTGGATTGAGAATAGGTTTTTTTCACCACAAAAGGATGGAGTCCTGTCTTTTTCAAAATAACTTTATAGGGTTTGTACTCTTCAACAAGCCCTTTTACAATTAAAAGGTTTCTGAATTGGTAATTTATCATAGAGAGAATATATAAAGGGGAGTCTCCTTTTTCTAAATGTTCATCAATTAGTTGAAGGGCTCTTTTTTTATTCTTTGCTGCAATAGCATCGATAGTTTTAAAAATATTAGTCTCAATCTTGGGTTTAACCAAAACCTTAACGTCTTTTTCTTCTACAGCGCTTCTTTTTTTATAACTTACAAGCTTTTTTATCTCGTTTGCAAGACGCCAAATATCATTACCAACATAATCAATTAAAGCAGTTATTGCTCTTTCTTCAATCTTTGTTTCATATTTTTCAAATTCTTTTTTAATCCAATCTCTAAGTTTTTCCCCTTGTAATAATCTAAATTCCTGATGTTTTGCTTTCTTTTTCAAAAATCTAAATAACTTATCTCTTTTGTCCATCTTTTTCCTTTGATAGAGAACAACAATATTATCCATTTTGTTTAACCTTTCTGCTTCCTCTAAAAAATCTTCTTTGAGGTTATTGTTCGAAAAAACATTTCTTAAAACAATTAATTTTTTTTCATCAAACATTGAAGTTATTTTAATCCTGTCTAAAAATTCTTGAAATTCTATTTCCTGAGCATCAAAATATTTTAAATTTAACCCACTTTTGTGGGTTTTTTCATATTTTTTAACAATCTGATTTAGTTTTTCTCTCATTCTGTACGTATCCTCTCCGTGAAGTAAAATTATCATACTATTTTAATTTTTGGCATTTAGGACAAAAATGAGCAGACCTTCCCCCTACTCTTACCCTTTTTATCTTTTCTCTACAACGAAAACATTTTTCACCTTTTCTTCGGTAAGCTTTTCTTTCTCTATCAAATTCTCCTTTTTCTCCTTTAAGGTTTCTGTAGTCTGATATGCTTTCTCCTCCAAGCTCAATTCCTTTTTTTAAGACTTCTTTTGTAGCTTTATAAAGTGAAAGCAATTCTTCTTCTGTAAGATCAGTTGCTCTTTTTAAAGGATGAATTTTAGATCTCCATAATGCTTCATCAGAATAAATATTTCCTATGCCAGCAATAATCTTCTGGTTCATAAGGGCTGACTTAATTTTTGCTCTTCTATTTTCCAACACTTTCTTAAATTTCTCAAAGGTAAAATCTTTATCCAGTGGTTCAGGTCCCAGGTTTTTTAACTCTTTTTTAAGCTCCTCTGTCTCCCAAATCTCTGCTTTAGCAAACTTTCTTTTATTGGATAAAGCCAACATTTTCTTGTTATTTAAAAAGAAAATTAAGTGGATATAAGTATTGTCTTTATCTTCTAAGGGCCCTTTATTTTGGGGTTGCCACTCTTCATTCTTTCTTTCCCACTCACCATAAAGAAGATGTCCTGTAAGTTTAAGATGAATCAAAAGAGAGAAATTCTCAGAAAGATCAAAAATAATATTTTTTGCTCTGCGCTTAACCTTTTTTATCTCTTTGTTTTTAATCTTTCTTTTAAAATCAGAAAAGGTGGTTTTTTTAACTATCCCTTTAAAATCAGTCCAGACATCTTTAATCTTTAGCCCAACCACTTTGTTTTTCAATTGGTTTACTGTGGTTTGAACTTCTGGCAATTCTGGCATAAATTAGAAATCCCTGCTTTCTGAAATACACAAATATGCATTAAGGAAAACAGGGCTTTGTTAAAATTATTCTTTTCGGTTCTAAACCAAATCTTTATTTCTTCAACACCTCCTTTACTTTATCTATAATATCATCTGGGGTAAAGTGGGCCTTAACTAGAAAGTCTGCTGCTCCGAGATCTAACCCTTTATCAACTTCTTCTTTTTGCCCAAGATTAGAGATAATAACAACCGGGATTTTAGAAGTTTCTTTATCGGCTTTCAGTTTTTCTAAGACTTGATATCCGTCTATCCCAGGAAGAATTAAATCTAATAAAATTAGATCTGGTTGTTCTTCTTTTGCTTTTTTGATCCCCTCTTTCCCATCAGCCGCAGGAACTACAGTGTATTTTGCTGCAGTGAGTTTTTTACTCATCATCTCTTTTAAAAAGGGGTCATCTTCAACTATCTCTATTTTTTTTGCCATGTTATTATATAATTTTTATATTTTAAAAATAATTTTAGGCCTTTTTTAGTGTTATTCTAATTTTAGGTTTTTTTGAAAAAAATAGCAAGCAATAATTTGGAAATTCAAAGTCCTATTGTTTTGCCGGCAGAGAGAAATAAAAGGTGGACCCTTTTTCTTCTTCTGACTCAAACCAGACTTTTCCACCATGCGCCTCTATAATGTTTTTGCTCATGTAAAGACCCAACCCCGACCCTACGGTTTCTTTTTTCATTGCTTTGCTGGTCCTGAAAAATTTAGTGAAAACTCTTTTTTGCTTGTCCTTAGGAATACCCATTCCAGTATCTTCAACGTAGAAAAGAACTTCTTTGTTCTTTTTATCATATTTTAAATTTACTGTCACCTTCCCCCCAGAATCAGTATATTTAATTGAATTTCTAATTAGGTTCTGCATGCAAATTCCTATCTTTTCTTTATCCATTTTAATTTTAGGAATCTTTTCTTTGGGTTCGCTAAACTTAAACTTTAATCCTTTCTGTTTGGCTTGTTCTTCTAAAGAAGGAATTATCTGTCCCGCTATTTCTAGTATGTCTTCTTTTCTGTGGTAATAAAGATATTTTCCTTCCTCAAGCTTTGTAACATCCAAAAGATCAGCTATTAGTTTAACCATCCTTTCGTTGTTTCGGTAAAGCCTCCCCAAAAGTTCTTTCTGTCCTTTGTTTAGTTTCCCAACGTCCTCATCAAGCAACATTTTTAAAGTCCATTTCATTCCAGACAAAGGAGTTCTAAGTTGATGAGCAGATAAGCTGACAAATTCTGTCTTTAATCTTTCAACGCGTTTCTCCCTGGAAACATCATGAACGATCAATAGATATCCTTCTCTTTTCTCTTCTTTTTTTATAGCAACAGTAGTTATCTCAACAACCCTGTCTCTTAATAAATTAATCTGTTGCCTTTCTGTTTCTTTTATTCCTTTCTCCCCCCATATTATCTCTACAATTTTTGAGAAAGAAGAATTTTCTTTTAATTCTTTTAATTTTTTACCCACTACTTCTTTTTCTTCAACCGAAAGGATCTCTTCTAGTTTTGGATTAACTTTGGTTATTTCTCCTTTTTTGCTAAGAACAATAAGTCCATCGGTTAAACCATCAATAACAGCTGATGCTTTCTCTTTCTCTTTTGCTGCTTCTTTTCTTGATCTCTCTGCGTCTTCGATTAAATTCAAAAGGGCGGCTCTGGTTTTACCTTCTGTTTCTTTTTTGGTTGTTTTCTCTTTCTTATTCTTCTCCTTCATTTTCAGATTCTTCTCCTTTAAGTTTCTTAATTTCTTTTTTTAATTTCATCATCTCCAATTCTCTTTTAATGGTTGCGTCTCTAAATTTATCAAGCTCTTCATCTTTGTCTTGGATCTCTTTTTGTGTTTTCTGAAGTTGTTCTCTTAAAAAACTAACCTTTTTGTTCAATTCTTCTGTTTTATTTTTAGTTTCTTTTTCAACTACTTTTTGGGTTTCTTCTGTTAAATATCTACTTTCTTCAAGTTGTTGAGCCATTTTATTAAAAAAATCAAGCAATTGAGTAAATCTTTCTCCAGGCTCAACATTAACTTTAACGTTTAATTCACCTTTTTCTGCTTTTTTGGCCCCTTCTATTATTTTTTCAAGGGGGGAGATAAACTGCCTGCTAATAACAAAACTAAAAAGAAAAACAAAAACTACCAAAACAGCCAAAATAATATAGGAATCAACAGATAATTCGTTGTAGGTTAAAGAAAAGAAAACAACTATAGGGAAAATCCCGATTAAAACAAAAGGAATAAATGTTTTTAAAAAAAGGTTTTTCTTCATTTTTATTTTCTTAAAAAAGATTCTTTTGGGTTAGTTTTTTATCAGAAGAAGAACTCTGAGATTCAGAAGAAAAAATAGAGGGTAATCGCTTCAATAAAGTATGGAAAGAAAACTTCTTAAAAATCTCAGCTACTTTTTTTTGATCAAACTTACCGAATTTACATTTATCTATATTAAACTTTATGGGAGCATTTTTTTCAATCTCAACTAATTCTTTTGAAAGCAAGGCTTTTTCTTTGTTTTCTTTAAGGGTTTTTTTTACTTTTGGACTAATCTTTATTTTATTAATTTTTTTATAAATTTCTTCAACGCTCCCGATCTTTTGTAACAAATTAGAGGCTGTCTTTTTTCCAATTCCCGGAACTCCCGGAATATTGTCCGAAGGATCACCAACCAAAGCTTTAAAGTCAATTAGTTTTTTTGGAGGGATTCCGTATCGTTCTACAACTTTGTGTTTGTCATAGATTACTGTCTCTTTTATTCCTCTTCCTAAAGTATAGACTTTTGTTTTTTTATCAATAAGCTGAAGAACATCTAAATCCCCACTTATAATATAGGTTTCTAGTTTAGGGTTTTTTTCAGAAACTTTTTTGGAAATGGTACCAATCAAGTCGTCGGCTTCAAGCCCTTTTTTTTCAAAAACAGGGATTTTAAAACTTTCTAATATCTTTTTTGTCTTGGGTATTTGATTTACTAGCTCTTCTGCTGTTTTGGGTCTTTGGGCTTTGTATTCTTTGTATTTTTTATGGCGGAAAGTAGAACCTGGAGCATCAAAACAAGCAACAAGAAAATCAGGATTCAAATCTTTTATAGCTCGAAATAAAGTCAAAAGGAATCCATAAACTCCTCCTGTTTGTTCTCCTTCTTCGGTCTTTAGGGGCGGTAAAGCATGGAATGCCCTGTGTAAAAGAGCGTTAGAATCAACTATAAGGAATCTTTTTTTATCTTTTGTCATCTTCTATTTTAACATTTAAAATATTTTTAGAAAAATCTAAAAACCAAGCAGAATCTTTCTTTTTTCTTTATTCATAAATCTAAAGTCAATAAAGATTGTTTCTTCAGGTAAAATATCTTCCACCCTCTCTGCCCATTCAATAACAACAATATTTTGGGGGTCTGAAATAATTTCTTCAAATCCTAACTCTTTAATCTGGCTCGACCCTTCAATGCGATAACAATCAATATGAACTAATTTTTTGAAATTAGAGTTTTTAATCTTAAACTTTTTCATTATCACAAAAGTGGGGCTCAAAATTTTCTCTTCAATGCTCAACCCAGCAGCAAATCCCTGCAAAAAGGTAGTTTTCCCCGCCCCTAAATCTCCCCTAAGCCCAATTACTTGAGCTTTCAAAGATAAGGGTTTTCTCAGGATTTTTTCTGCTAATTTCTTTCCTATTTCCCTCGTTTCTTGAGGGGTTTTTGTAAAATATTCTTTTTTCATAAAAAATTTCCCAAAAATTGACTTATACCAGAAAATAAGTTAAGTTTAATAAACAATGAAAGCGATTCAAAAAGCAAAAAAGTTGATCGAAGAATCAAAAAAGATTTCTATTCTCCCTTCACAAAAAACAGAAGAAAGTATTCCTGCTGGCTTGGCTCTTTTCTATACTTTAAAAGAAATAAGGAAAGATGTAAATTTTCTTTTAGATGAAATTCCAGAAAAATTTCACTTTTTGGCTCCCTCTTTAAAAGAAACAAGTCGTCCCAAAAAATTTGTAATTTCAGTTCCCAACCAAGAAGACAATATCTCTGAAATTCATTACGAAAAAACAAACAATTCTTTAAATCTTTATTTAAAAACAAAAAGGAGATCACTTAAGAAAAACCAAATCTCTTTCTCTCTTTCTGAAAAAAAACCAGACCTTTTAATAGCCCTAGGAGTTGAAGGTTTATCTGAAAATGATTCTTTCAAAAATATCTCTGATGTTCCTGTTTTAAATATTAACAACAAAGACAAAAAAAAGCTCGGCAAGATAAATTTAATAAAAAACAAAACTTCTCTTTCTGAATTAATTATTGAGCTTTTTAAAGCTTTTAACAAAGAAATGTTTAAAAAAAACACAGCAGATTGTCTCCTCGCCGGACTAATTGTCTCCTCAAACAACTCTCAAGACTACAAGTCCCTCTCTGGAGCTTTAAACCAAGCTTCTTTTTTAATTAAAAAGGGGGCCTCTGAAGAAAAAATAATAAGACACCTCAAAGAAACAGAGAATTTGTTAAAAAAAGAAAAAGAAGGATTAAGTTTTTTAAATAACAAAATTAAGCGTTAATTTTAAAATTTCCATTAGCATGAAAAGAAAAAAACAGTTAGGCGCAGTAGAAATATCTGAAGAACTTTTTGAGGAAGTAAAAAAAGAAACAAAGAACCTACCCGACCTTAAAGAAAAAATCAAAAACTCTTTGGACAAAACGACCACTGAGCTTTTAGATATTATTTTGTCTGGTGGCATTAATCTTTTAGCATCAGATATTCACTTAGAACCCCAGAAAGACCAAGCAAGATTAAGATTAAGATTAGATGGTATTTTACAGAACGTCATTTATTTTGATAAAAAGACTTATAAATCTCTTCTCAGTAGAATAAAACTTATTTCTAAAGTAAAACTTAATGTTGCTGACAAGCCCCAAGATGGAAGGTTCTCAATTAGCATTAAAAACGAAGAAGTCGAGACAAGAACATCAACCCTACCAGCAGAACATGGAGAATCAGTAGTAATGAGGATTCTGAACCCAAAAAATCTAATGAGCCTAGAAGAATTGGGTCTGGAAGAAGATTTGTTAAAAACATTTAAGAGGGAAATTGAAAGAGCTAACGGAATGATCATCGTTACAGGACCTACCGGCTCAGGTAAAACGACCACCTTATACGCCTTCCTGAGATATCTCCAAAATCCGGAAATTAAAATAATAACGATTGAAGATCCTATTGAATACCACCTGAGGGGCATCTCCCAAACACAGGTTGCTCCCAAAAAAGGATATACTTTCTCTAATGGGCTTGAGTCTATTGTAAGACAAGACCCAGATGTAATTTTAGTCGGTGAGGTTAGAGACAAAGATACTGCTTCAATAGCTCTTCAAGCTGCTTTAACTGGACACTTGGTTTTTGCCACCTTACACACTAATGATGCTGCGGGAACCATCCCTCGCTTAATGGACCTTGGTAGTAAACCAGCTACAATCGGTCCTGCAGTAAACATGGCTGTAGCTCAAAGACTACTAAGAAAGGTTTGCAAAGAGTGTGTTAAAATGAGAAAGACCACTTCAAAAGAACTGAAAGAATTAAAAGAAGCTTTAAAAAACCTTCCAAACAATATTAAACTTCCTGAATTGAATAAAGACCTTAAAATACCTAAAACTGAGGGGTGTAAACATTGTAATTTTACTGGCTACAAGGGAAGAAAGGGTGTTTTTGAAGCTTTTTTGGTAGATGATGAAATGGAAGAGTTTATTTCCAAAAACCCACCGGTCTCTAAAATACAAAAATTAGCAACCAAAAAAGGAATGATAACTATGTACCAAAGAGGATTAATAGATGTTCTCTCTGGAATAACCACCCTAGAAGAAGTAAAAAGAACAATAGAATAAATTAAATAAAAAAATCAAACAGAAAACTGTCTGGAGAAATTAGATAATCCTGGAGCTGGAGGCCAAGCTCTTACATAAAAGTGTAAGCCAGAGTTTACCCGAGGAATAATCCAGCCTAAGCCAGAATACCCAGAGGCTGAGATAAACCCCTAGGGGTAGCCTCCAGCTCCAGGATTATCTTTAACACTATTATACCTTTTTTAAAAAGATATGTCAAGAGTTCTCTCACTAAAACAAGAAAAAGAAGACGAAGTTTTAGATTCCGCCCTAAGACCCAAAAAATGGGAGGAGTATATTGGTCAGCCAAAAATCAAAAAGAATATTCAAATAATTATCTCGGCTGCCAAAAAAAGAGATCAATCTCCCGACCATCTCCTTTTTTATGGAAATTCAGGACTTGGCAAAACAACCTTAGCTCATCTTGTAGCAAAAGAAATAGGAAAAGACCTTAGAATAACCTCAGGGCCTGCTATTGAAAGAGCCGGAGACTTAGCAGCGATACTAACAAACCTAAAAGAGGGCACTGTTCTTTTTGTAGACGAATGTCACCGACTAAACAGGACAATAGAAGAATATTTATATCCTGCTATGGAAGATTACAAATTAAATTTAATTTTAGGAAAAGGACCCATGGCAAGAACAACCGAATTAAACATTCCCCGTTTTACCTTAATTGGGGCCACAACTCGTCTTGCTTTAATGTCCTCTCCCTTAAGAAACCGTTTCGGAGCAACATTTCAGTTTGATTTTTATCAACTTAAAGACATTGAAGAAATTATAGAGAGGTCAGCAAAAGTATTAAAAACAAAAATTAATCCGAAAGCAGTAAAAATTATCGCTTCAAGGTCTCGCTTCAATCCCCGGGTAGCTAATCGTCTCTTAAAAAGGGTAAGAGATTTTGCTCAGGTTGAAGGCAAGGGAGTTATTACCCCAGAAATTGCTAAAGAGGCGTTAGATTTCTTGGAAATTGACCAAAAAGGGCTTGAACCGGGAGACAGGAGAATTCTAAAGACTATTATTAAAAAGTTCAACGGGGGTCCTGTAGGAATCCAATCAATTGCCGCAGCAAGCTCTGAAGAAAAAGACACCGTTTTAAATATTTATGAACCTTATTTAATGCGGCTTGGTTTTGTAAAAAGAACACCCAAAGGAAGGGTAGCCACCAAGATAGCTTATGAACATTTAGGAATGGACTTCTCTGCTTCTGATTCTCAAAAATATCTAATTTAATGAAATTTTTCCCAGAAATATTTGTTGTTTTTCTTTTTTTATTTCTTTTCAGCACCACAACAATATTTGCAGATACCCAAGACATAGTCATTAATGAAATCGCCTGGATGGGAACAGAAACCTCTCACTATGATGAATGGATTGAACTTTACAATCCTTCCCAAAACAAAGTTAACCTTAAAGGATGGTTAATTCAAACCAAAGACGGAACACCAGAGATTAAGCTTGAAGGTAAAATCCCAGCTGGAGGGTTTTTTGTTTTAGAAAGAACTAACGAAGAAACATTACCTAAAATTAAAGCTGATCAGATTTATAAAGGAGGATTAGAAAACAAAGGAGAAAAACTAACCCTTTATAACCCAAAAGGAGAAGTGGTTGATGAAGTTAATTGTTCTTCTGGTTGGTTTTCTGGAGATAAAGAAAATAAAAAAACAATGGAGAGAAAAGATGTTTCTCTGCCCGGAAACAATTCAAAAAACTGGCAAACAAGCAGAGAAAAAGGAGGAACTCCAAAAAAAGAAAATAGCAAGGGAACAGAAAATAATTTTCTCCAAAACAATAACAAATCAGCCTCTGTCTCAAAATCTATTCCAAAATCTTTTACAGCCTCTGTAATATTTTTTATTGCTTTGGTTTCCAGTATTTTTTCTGCTCTAATTTTATTCTTAATTAAAAGAAAATTTAATTTTGTTTGTAAAAACAAAAAAAAGAAGTTAAAATAACAAGGAATTAATAAAATAATTATGTCAGGACATAGTCATTTCAAAACAATAAAACACAAAAAAGAATCTGAAGATAAAAAGCGGGGTAAAATTTTTTCCAAAATGGCCCGTTTAATTTCTATTGCTGCCAGAGAAAAAGGGAAAGACCCAGAAACAAACCCTGAACTGAGAATGGCTATTGAAAAAGCAAAACAACACAACGTCCCCAAAGAAAACATTGAAAGAGCCATAAAAAAAGGCACAGGAGAGCTGGCGGGAGCGGAGCTAAAAGAAGTAATATATGAAGCTTATGCCCCAGGAGGAGTCGCTATTATTATAGAGGCAATAACCGACAATAAAAACAGAACATTAAACGAAATTAAACAGATATTATCCCAACACGAAGGAAAGCTTGCCCAAGAAGGGTCTGTAAAATATCTTTTTGAGAGAAAAGGAATAATAACAATAGACACAAAAAACAACAAAGAAAAAAAAGAAAGCCTGGAGTTAAAAGCAATAGAATCTGGAGCAGAAGACATAATCTGGTATGAAGATTTTTTTGATGTTATAACAGGCCCCAAAAACCTAGAAAAAATCAAAAACAACCTAGAAAAAAAGGAGATAAAAATAAAAGAATCAGGCCTTGAATGGGTTGCTAAAAACATGGTTAAAACAGAAGAAAAAGACAAAAAGATCTGTGAAAAAATATTTGAAGACCTAAACGATCACGATGATGTCCAAGAAATATATTCTAATCTAAAATAATTTTCTATGATTATCTTAGGAATAGACCCCGGAACAGCAAGTACTGGGTATGGGGTAATAAGAACAAAAAAGAAAAGAGGTAAATTTGAATGTCTTGGTTTTGGTTGTATAAAAACTGATTCCAAAACACCTACCCCAGAGAGATTAAAGAAAATAAATAATAGCCTAAGCAAAATAATAAAAAAATACAACCCAGACGTTTTAATGGTAGAAAATATTTATTTCTTCAAAAACCTTAAAACAGCTATGCCGGTCAGTCAAGCAAAAGGAGTAATTTTACTTACCGCAGCGAAAAAGAAAATTCCAGTTTATGAAGTAACTCCTCTTGAGGTCAAAATGACCATAGCAGGCTATGGAAGGGCAAGCAAAAAACAAACACAGCGAATGGTAAAACAAATTCTTAACCTTGATAAAATAGGATCTAATCACGCTGCTGATGCTCTAGGAATAGCAATTTGTGGTGCTTTAAAAAATACACACAAAAAGGGTTGACAAAGTTTTAAAAAAAACTATAATACTGAATGATTAAGAAATAACGATCTTGTTCAAAAAAAATTGACAAGCTAGTTAAAGGAATATCCTAACAGATGTTCCCAAAGGTCATCTTAAAACTAAATAAAAATTAAACAAAAATCATGGAAGAAAAAATTCTACCTTTCATCGATCAAGACGAAGATTCCGATAATGATGAAGTTGGAGAAGAGGAAGAGGAAGAGGAAGAGGAAGAGGAAGAGGATGATGACGATGAGGACGATGATGACGATGATGGCGATGACGACGATGACTTCTAACAAATTGTCTTGAAAACAAAACCA
>CAYZYK010000002.1:0-7227 GCA_964482615.1 uncultured Candidatus Saccharibacteria bacterium | reverse complement strand
CGATGATGGCGATGACGACGATGACTTCTAACAAATTGTCTTGAAAACAAAACCAGACTCCGCTTAAATAGTGGAGTTTTGGTTTGTAATTGCCATTTTCTCTCTTATTTATTAAAATAGTAACATGGATAAAAAGAAAGCAAACAAAAAAAGAACCAAAAGAGAAATTTTATTTTTAGTATTGAAATACTTTCTTTTTTTCTTTTTGTTTTTTGTTTTGTTTTCTCTTTTTCTGTTCGTTTATTACGCTCGAGATCTACCTCGTCCTGAAAAATTTACCGAAAAAGAAGTTATCCAATCAACAAAAATATACGATAGAACAGGAGAAGTCCTTTTGTATAATATTCACGGAGAAGAAAAAAGGAAGATTGTTGCTTTCTCTGAAATACCTGAAATCCTAAAAAACGCTGTGATCTCAGCAGAAGATGATAAGTTTTATCAACATTATGGTTTGGACGTTAAGGGGATATTAAGAGCTGTTTTGGTAAATATAAAAAGGGGGGAATTAGTTCAAGGCGGGTCAACTATTACCCAACAACTTATTCGTTCTTCTTTTTTAACCCAGAAAAAAACAATAGAAAGAAAAATAAAAGAAGCTATTTTAAGTTTAGAGCTGGAAAGAAGATATTCTAAAGACCAAATACTAGAATGGTATTTAAATCAGATCCCTCTGGGGTCAAACTCTTATGGAGTAGGTAGCGCTGCTGAAGCTTATTTCAATAAAAACGTTTCTGATCTTTCTTTATCAGAATCAGCTATTTTAGCTGCTTTAATCCAAGCCCCAAGTCTCCTTTCCCCTTACAGAAATAAAAAAGGTCTTTTGCAAAGAAGAGATTATGTTTTAGATAGAATGACCACACTTGGTTATATTTCAGAAGAAGAAGCAAAAAAAGCGAAAGAGGAAAAAGTAGAGTTTGCTAAAACCACAGAACCAATAAAAGCCCCTCATTTTGTCTTTTTTGTTAAAGGTTATCTTGAAAAAAAATACGGGAAAGAATTCCTTAAACACAAAGGATTAAAGGTTTATACAACCTTAAATTGGGACCTTCAAAAGAAATCAGAAGATATTGTTCTCAGTTGGGGGGAGAAAATTAAAGAAGCTTACAAAGCAAATAATATAGCTTTGGTTGTAATTGATACTGGTTCTGGGCAGATACTAACAATGATCGGCTCAAAAGACTGGACAGAAACTCCTTATCCCGAAGAATGTTTAATAGAAAAAGAAACCAAATGTTTGTTTGAACCCGATTTTAACGTAGTTGTCCAAGGAAATCGTCAGCCAGGATCTGCATTTAAACCCTTTGTTTATGCTACTGCTTTTGAAAAAGGGTTTTTACCAGAAACAATATTGTGGGATGTAAAAACAGAATTTAACCCCAACTGTGATCCTGAAGCAGAGCAGGAAAAAGACGACAATGAAATAGATTGTTATCATCCCCAAAACTATGACGAAAAGTTTAGAGGAAAAATTTCTCTCAGAGAATCTTTAGCTCAATCTATTAATCTTCCCTCTGTTAAGCTTCTATATCTTACTGGGGTAAAAAACAGTATAAAAACAGCCCAAAAATTAGGATTAAAAACCTTAACCGACCCTTCTCGTTTTGGTCTAAGTTTGGTTTTGGGAGGAGGAGAAGTTAAACTTCTTGAAATTACCTCTGCTTTTGGTATTTTTGGTCAAGAAGGGGAAAAGACCCCTCCTTTTGCTGTCTTAAAAATTGAAGACTCTGAAGGAAATATTATTGAAGAGAACATAAAAGACGCTCAAAAAGTAATAAGCACCCAAACAGCAAATCTAATTAATGATATTTTATCAGATAACGAAGCTAGGGGCCCTATGTTTGGGTATAACTCACCCCTCTATTTTAAAAACCATGATGTTGCAGTAAAAACAGGAACTACTCAATTTTTCAACGACGCCTGGACTATAGGATATACCCCTTCTGTTGCAGTAGGGGTTTGGGTAGGAAATAATGATAATTCGTCTATGAAAGAGGAACCAGCAGTAAAAATAGTAGGCCCTATCTGGAGAGACATTATGATAGAAACATTACCTTTGTATCCTTTAGAAAAATTTAAAAAACCCACCCCTCCCACATCTATTTCTCAAGAGAAATTAATGTTAAACGGTAAAATAGACAAAGAAGACCCCCATACCATTTTACATTATATAGACCCAAACAATCCCATGGGAAAAGAGCCTGAAGACCCTAAACAGGGTCCACAATACAATCTCTGGGAAAAAGCTCTTGAATTTTGGTTAAAGGAAAACCCTATCGGATAAGGATAGTTTGAATAAAGAGAAAACCCAGCTTAATTGCTGGGTTTTTAAGTTTTCGTCTGGACAATTCAAAGTCAGGAACTTTTTATTGGCATTACAACATAAAGATAACTTTTATCTCCAACTGGCCTCAAAACAGAAGGCCCTTCTTCTTTGCTTAGATCAAAAGCTACTTCTGAACTTTTAATATTATTTAAACCGTCAATCAAAAATTTGTGATTGTATGATATTTCAAGGGGTTCTCCTTTTATTTTACCACCAAGAGAAGATTTGCTTTCCCCTGTTTCTGGGTCTTGAGCAGTAATCTCGATTTTATTTTTTTTGGGATTAATGTTGAATTTAATTTCGTTAATCTTACCACTAAAGAGAGCTGCTGCTTTTATATGGTTTAAAAACTCATCTTTATTTAGAACAATATTGGTTTTAAACTCTTGAGGAATAATTTCTTGATAATTAGGATATTCTCCCTCAATTAAACGTGAAATAATTTGAACTTGAGGGTGAGAAACCTCAGCCATCGGATACTCAAACATTACTTGGTTTGGGGAAAAAAGAAGTTTAACGTTTTTTTCTTTATCTCCTAAAATATTTATTATTTCTCTGGCTGGTTTTTGGGGAAGAATAAATGAAAACCCTTTTTCAATTTTTTCTTTTAAAGGAATAGTTTTTTCGGCCAACCTAAAACTGTCAGTAGCTACTATTTTTACTTCCTCTTTTTGAAAAGAAAAATATATTCCAGATATTTCAGGCCTTGCTTGAGAAGGAGAAACAATTTCTATGGTTTGTGATAAGCCCTGATAAAGCTTTTTGTTGTTTATTTGTAGAGATTTGGGGTTTTTAATTTCTGGAATAATAGGAAATTCTTCTGGGTCATTTCCTTGGATTTGGGTTTTATAGTTTTTACACTCAACAACCAAATTATTTCCTTTTCCTTCTAAACTAATTTTTTCTTTGGGAAGAAGAGAAATAAAATTAGACAAAGATTGAGAGGGAATAGCAATTTTCCCTTGTTTTTTTACTTTTGCTAAAACCCACCAACGAATTGCAGTTTCCAAATCAGTAGTTGCTAGATGTAAAAAATTCTTCTCTGCTTGCAAAAGAATATTTTCTAAAATTGGCAAAGATAAATTTCTGCCAATTATTTTTCCTGTGGTGTTTAACCCTTTTTCAATTTTTTCTTTTAGAACTTCTATTTTCATAATTATAATAAATTATTTAATAAATTAATTGTTAGTATAATAGAGATTGAAAAATTTTTCTAAAACAAGGCATTTGTTGGGCTGTGGTGCGATTTTTGTCTAGAATAAAGTGTGAATAAGGTGAAAAAAAGAGAGTGGAGATATAGAATAAAAAACAAGGATTAAGTGTTATTAATTTTTTTCTCTTTTTAAGAAGTGATTTTTATACACTCTTTAACTACAATTTATTAATTATTTTTAAACAGGGTTTTACACGCCTTTTCAACCACTATATATTTTTTGTTTTATTAATTCAACCTCCTCTGCCATCTTGTTATTTTCATTAATTACTTTCTCAATTTTTTTATGGGCATAAATTGCTGTTGTATGGTCTTTTCCACCGAATATTCTCCCGATAGAAGGGAAAGAACTTTTCAGCTCTTCTCTTAAAAGAAACATTGCAATCTGGCGAGGTTTTACAATTTCCTTTTTTCTGGTTTTTTCAAAAAGTTTTTCTTCTTGTAAGTTATAAAAATTGGCTACAGTTTCAATAATTTTCTTTGGCGTTGCGACATTAAAAGGAGAGAAAATGAAATTTTTCAAAAGCTTTTTGCAAACCTTTGTGTCGGGGGGTTTGTTATTTATTTTTTTATAAATCAACAATCTATTTAGGGCTCCTTCTAGTTCTCTAATATTCTTTTTTATATTGGACGCTATAAACTCTAAATTCTTTTTGGGAAGATCCTGGTCTTTTTCTTTGAGTTTTGTTTTTAAGATAACTAATCTTGTTTCATAATCAGGAGCGCCAACGTCTGCTATCATTCCTCCTTCAAACCGAGACCTTAATCGTTCTTCTAATTCCGGAATGGCTTTTGGGGGCCGATCAGAAGAAAGAACAATTTGTTTGTTTTTTTCATAAAGATTATTAAATAAATGAAAAAATTCTTCTTGGGTTTTTTCTTTTCCCGACAAGAACTGAACGTCGTCAATAACTAAAATATCAATTGAAGAAAGAGTAGATTTAAAATTTTCAATGGTTTTGTTTTTTATTGAGGTTATAATTCCAGAAATGAACTTCTCACAGGAAATATATCTAACCTTCTTTTTGGGAAGGTCATCAACAATCTTGTTTCCAGCAGCCTGAAGAAGGTGTGTTTTTCCTAACCCTACTCCCCCATAAATAAAAAGAGGGTTGTAAGCAGAACCAGGGGTTTCTGCTACGGCCCAAGTTGCAGCTTGGGCTAATTCATTAAAAGAACCCACCACAAAATTATCAAAACGATAAACAGAATTAAGATTTGTCTCTTGGTTTACCTCAAATTTTTCAAAACCTAATTGTTCAACATCTATTTCTTTCGGTGTTGAGTTATTTTGTTTCTTTTTGGTTTTTAAAGACTTGGTTTTTACTTTGTAATCTACCTCTTTTATGTTGTTGTCTATATTTCGTAAAACCTTCAAAATTAATTTATCATATTTATTACTCAACCACTCTTTGGAGAAAGTGTTCGGGACAGCAACAACTACCTTGTTATTTTTTTGGGAATGGATTTCTGTGTTTTTGAACCAAGTTGCAAAATTTGCTTTGGAAATATTGAATTGAACTTGGGCTAAAACTGATTGCCAGAGATCTTCTTTTGTCATGTTTTTAAATAATTCTAAAATTAATATCTGTTGTCTATATTTAAAACCTATGATTAATTGTAACACTTGTCAAACCAAAATTAAATAGCCGTAAAAAACTTTAATTTGTTATTAACCTGGGGATAACTTGTTGAGAAAACAAGACCTAAAAATCTTTTTTAAAAAACAAAAAACAAAGAATTGACTCTAGGTTAATTTCATATTATACTACCCTAATGGCTTTTAGAAAAACTAACAAAGAAACAAAATGAGCAAAACTTATAATCCTAAAAAAAGAAAAAGAAAAAAGACGCACGGTTTTTTGAAAAGAAAAAAAACCAAAGACGGTAGAAAGGTTCTTAAAAGAAGAAGAAAGAAAAAAAGAAAAAAACTTTCGGTTTAAGTTTTTAATTTTGTGTTGTCAAAAGATAATCGTCTTCTAAAAAATAAGGATTTTCAGGCTGTTTTTAGAAAAGGAGAAGGCTTTAAGAAAAAATTTTTAGTTTTAAAAAGAAAACCAAATAGTTTAAATAAAAGCCGTGTCGGATTTATTGTCGGATTGAAAGTTTCCAAAAAAGCAACTCAACGAAACCGAATTAAAAGAGCATTAAGACAGGCCGTAAAAGAAAAGCTAACACAAATTGAAAAACCTCAAGATATTATACTAATAGCCTTGCCTGGACTAGAGAAAAAGAACCCTCGAGAAATAAAAGAAACAGTAGATAGTCTTTTTAAAAAAGCAAAAATTATTTCAAATAAGAATGATTAAAAAAATAATATTAAAATTTTTAAAATTTTATCAAATATTTATTTCTCCCATCTTAGGAGAAAATTGCCGTTTTTATCCGAGCTGTTCTCATTATAGCCAGCTTGCAATTAATAAATACGGAGTTTTTAGAGGAACCTTAAAGGGAATTAAAAGAGTGTTAAAATGTTATCCTTGGCACAAAGGAGGCATAGATTATCCTTAAAATAGAAAATTGAAATGTTTGAATTACTTATAAGTATATTTAATACCATTTTATACCGGCCAATATTTAATGTTTTGATTTTACTTTATAATTATTTGCCAGGGAACGACTTTGGTATATCAATTATTGTTTTAACTTTAATTATCCGTCTACTTCTTTACCCTTCTTCTCTGAAGGCTATTAAATCTCAGAAATCTATAAGCTCCATACAGCCTAAAATTAAAGAAATTCAAGAAAGATATAAAGACGACAAAGAGAAACAAGCTAAAGCCACAATGGAGCTTTACAAAAAAGAGAAAGTAAATCCTTTTGGGGGCTGTTTGCCCATTTTAATTCAGCTTCCAATTTTAATTGCTCTTTTTCAAGTTTTAAGAAGAGGCCTCGGAACAGCACAGCTTAATAACTTATATAGCTTTGTTTCTGTACCAGGGCAAATTAATCCTACGTTCTTGGGCATAATGAATTTAACCAACCCTAATATGTTTTTAGCTCTTTTTGCTGGGGTCTTTCAGTTTGTTCAGACTAAAATGTTAGCTCCTAATTTTAAAAAGAATAAAAAAAAGAAAGAATCTGGTTTTTCTCAAATAATGCAAAAACAAATGGTTTATTTTTTCCCCGTCATAACAGTAATAATTCTTTTAAGGCTGCCAGCTGCTATAGGTCTTTATTGGATAACAACCAGTTTATTTGCTATAATTCAACAGTACTTATTCTTAAAAAAACATCCCTCCAAGAGCTAAAATTTAATCATGATTAAACCAAAAGATACAAAAAAAATAAAGGAATTGGTGGAAGAATTTTTCCAGAAAATGACGATTCAAGTTACAACAGAAGTTTCTCCCCCAAGAGAAGAACCAGAACAGGAACAACCCACAGTTGATATAAATATAAAGACAGAAAAACCTCGCATTTTAATTGGGGAAAAAGGACAAACCCTTGTTGAAACTCAAAGAATTTTGGGCAAGCTCCTAAACAAAAAAAGTGAGAATAGGTTTTATATCAACCTTGATATTAATGACTACAAAAAGAAAAAGATTGATTATCTAAAAGATTTAGCTCGGGACTTAGCAGACGAGGTGAGTTTAACTAAGAAAGAAAAAATCCTCTCCCCGATGAATTCATATGAAAGAAGAATAATTCATTTGGAACTATTGGAAAGAGAGGATGTTAAAACAGAAAG
>CAYZYK010000001.1:0-72914 GCA_964482615.1 uncultured Candidatus Saccharibacteria bacterium | reverse complement strand
ATTTTGAAAGAGCAGCTAAAATTAGAGATAAGATACATGCTTTAGAAAGAATAATATCTCATGCTAAAGTAATATCTGTTCTTTCTTCAAAAAAAACCAACTGGAAAAGAGCCAAAAAAGATTTAAGAAAATTAACCAAAAAGAAAGGTAAGCTCAGCAGAATTGAAGGATATGATGTTTCCAATATTCAAGGTAAAAAAGCAACAGGTAGTATGGTAACTTTTATTAAAGGTGTGCCAAATAAAAGTTTTTATCGGAAATTCAAAATTAAAATTGCCGAAAAACCAAATGATATTGCCATGATAAGAGAAACAATAAAAAGAAGATTAAAACACAAAGAATGGGGTTATCCTGACTTAATTTTAGTTGATGGAGGAAAAGCTCAACTTAACGCTATAAAGTCAGAAATTAAAAAAACTAAGATAAAAAAGGAAATGAGGGTTATGAGTTTGGCTAAAAAGGGAAATAAGTTATTTATTGAAAACAAAAAAAATTATCTTTTGCTTAAAAATTTATCTCGGGAAGTTTCCAATTTAATTTTGAGAATAAGAGATGAAGCTCATCGCTTTGCTTTAAAGTACCACAAAAAATTAAGAAAGAAAGATTTGATAAAATAAAGGTGCCCCAAGGCGGGACACCAAAGAATAAGTTCCAAAATGTATCTTTTCAAAACTACTAAGGATTGTTGGAGGATGGAAAAGCAGAAAGAATTCTCTTTCCGTTCTCTGTTCTCACTTTTACATAATCAGCTTGTGGTGGCTCCGAATCATAACTGAAAAGCCTCGTTTTTCCACCTTGGTTCTCAAGCAGCAAATAGTAGAAAGAGTTTTCTTCTTCAGGGTCCATTTCCCTCTTGGGAACAATCGCAATCGTTTTGTAAATATTGTTGTTTTCCAACCTACTTGAGGGTAAGGGAGAACCATTCCCCCAAAAGAATCCCAAAAGAAACACCACAGCTATTCCCAGAAAAAAACAAATGAGCCCAGCCATTATATCAATCAGGTTTTCTGTTACTTCTTCTGCAAGGGTACAGAAACAAAGAAGAAAACACAAAAGAGCCATCAGACATAGTAATATCCACAACAACATTTTCGCTCCTCCTCAATGAGGTTATTGGAACTTAACTGCTTAAAGTTTACCAAAGATTCATAATTTTGTCAAATTATAATAATTTTCAATTGATTTTACAATAAAATATTGTTATTATAACTAAAATGAAACGTTTTATCGCCCAGGTTGTAGCTAACACAATAGGTCTTTGGTTGGCTGTGGAATTTGTTTCTCAAGTAGAATTGAATATTATCCCTGAGAGTTCCTTTTTGGGTTTTTCTCTAACTGCTGAGTGGCAGCTTTTAATTCTTTTGGGAGTTATTTTGGCTTTGTTGAACTTCTTTTTAAAACCCCTCTTGAAAATAATTACCTTTCCCCTTAAGATAGTAACCTTGGGCCTGATTGGATTAATAATGAGTATGGGGTTAATAAAAATAGTTGATCTTCTTTTTGTAGAATTTAAAGTAGCCTGGTTCTACCCTCTCTTCTGGACAACGATTATTATCTGGGGATTAGATCTTGTCGCTTACCTTCTTTTCCGGAAGGAATAAAAATTAAGTTTAATATAAGATGGATTATTTACTTATTGTTCAAATTATAGTTTCTGTACTCTTAATTGTTCTCATCCTTTTGCAACAAAGAGGAACCGCTTTGGGTTCTGCTTTTGGTGGGGGGGGTGAGGTCTACGCTACCAGAAGGGGCATGCAAAAGAAAATCTTCTGGGGTACGGTTATTCTTGCAGTTCTTTTCGTTGGTCTCAATATTTTAAATCTTCTTCTCTAAATTATTGAAAAAATATCTAAAAGATTCAAATGAATAATCGGAGATTTCCGAGTTTTTCTCAATGGAAACAAATTTTTAAAGTTCTCAATGAGGGTGAAAAAATAACTCTTTTTATTCTTTTTGCTTTCTTTTTAAGTTCTTTAATTTTTATTCTCTCTAATCTTTACCTTGATCAAACTAAGATTGCTCCAACTAGGGGCGGAACTTATATAGAAGGGGTTGTAGGTCAACCAAGATTTATAAATCCAATTTATGCTGAAGCAAACGATATTGATCGAGACCTAACTGAGCTTATCTTTTCTGGGTTAATGACTTATAATGAAAATGGAGAGTTAGTTGGAGATTTAGTTAAAGAGTATAAAATTTTATCTGAAGGTAAGGTTTATGAATTCCAATTAAAAGATAATATCTTTTGGCACAACAAAGAACCTATCACAGCAGATGATGTTATTTTCACTATAAATACCATCAAAAATTCAGATTACAAAAGCCCTATGAGAGTTGTTTGGTTGGGCACAGAAGTAGAGAAAGTATCTGAAAAAACCGTTCGTTTTCACTTAAAAGAACCTTACAGTGCCTTTCTGGAAAACTGTACAGTTAAAATAATTCCAAAACATATCTGGGAAAATATCCCCCCAGAAAACTTTACTCTTTCCCCTTATAATCTTCAACCAGTAGGTTCGGGTCCTTTCAAATTTGAAAACTTAAGACAAGACGAAACAGGTTTTATTGAATATCTAACTTTGGAGAGAGACAAAAACTATAATCCAAATCCTGCTTTTATTTCCCAAATCAGATTTAAATTCTTTGAAGAAGAGAAAGATTTAATTGATTCTTTCAATAAAAAAGAAATTGAAGGTTTTTCTTTAGCTTCTTCAACAAGCTATAATTTATTGAAAAACAAAGATTTCAACTTCTACTCTTTCAGTCTTCCCCGCTATTTTGGCTTGTTTTTCAACCCCCAAAAAGAAAAGGTTTTTGAGAAAAAAGAGGTGAGAGAAGCCTTGAATCACGCCACCGATAAAGAAGAAATAGCAAAGAAAATAAATTCTATACTTCTTCCAAATAAAAAAGGAGGTACTGTTCAGATAGTTGACTCCCCTATTTTACCTAATTTCTTTGACTACAATCCCCCTCAACAAACATATGAGTTTAATCTTAAAAAAGCAAAAGACATTTTAGATGAATTGGGATTCAAAGAAAAAGAGGGAACCTGCCTTTCCCCCCAAGACACAGAAGCAGAATGCGAATGGTCGCCAAGAGAGAAAGTAACAGAAAAACAACCTGCTTTTCAGTTCAAAAGCACCCTCAGAACGGGCTCTCAAGGGAAAGAAGTAACAGAGCTTCAAAAATGTTTAGCTGAAGACCCAGAGATTTATCCTGATGGTAGAATCACAGGTTATTTTGGAAACTTAACAAAAGAAGCAGTAATTAATTTTCAAGAAAAATACAAAGATGAAATTTTAGCTCCCTCGGGGCTTGAAAGTGGTGTTGATTATGTTGGGAAAAATACAATAAATAAATTAAACGAACTTTGCGCTCCTTCTTCTGAAGAAACTTCAACTCTTCGTTTTATTCTAACTACTGTCGATCAAAAAAGATTAATTGATACAGCAAATATCTTAAAAGAGCAATGGAAAAAAGCGGGAGTATTACTTGAAATTAATCCTTTAAAAATATCTGAACTTAAACAAATTATAAAAGATAGAAATTATGAGCTTCTTCTTTTCGGTGAAGCTCTGGGTGCTATTCCTGATCCTTTTCCTTTTTGGCATTCAACTCAAAAATCAGATCCAGGCTTAAACCTAGCAAGATATGAGAACGAAAAAGTAGATAAATTACTAAAAGAAGCCAGAGAAACTTTAGACAAGGATGATAGAAAGAAAAAATACGAAGAATTACAAAACCTTATAATCCAAGACGCTCCTGCTGTATTTTTATACAGCCCCGATTATTTATACTTAGTTTCCTCAAAAATAAAAGGTATTGGGGGAACAAAAATAATAAACCCAGCTAAGAGATTTTCAAACATTGAGAAGTGGTATATCAACACAAAAAGAGTCTGGAGATAAAAAATATGCAAAGAAATAAAATAGACAAATCAAATATGAGAAAAGATATTTTAAACTTTCCAAATCAATTTAAGGAGGGTTTGAAATTAGCAGAAAATGTTAGAGCCAAAAAGAAATTTGAAAATATTGTAATTTGTGGAATGGGTGGTTCAGCTTTACCTGGCAATCTCTTAATCTGTTATTTAAAAGAATTAATTTCAAAATCAGAATTCTCCCCTATTCCAGTATATATCCATAGAGATTACAATGTCCCTCCTCAAGCCAATCAAAAAAGTCTAATTGTTTCTATCTCATATTCTGGTAATACTGAAGAAACAATTTCTGTTTTAAAAGAAGCCATCAAAAAAGAACTAAATTTAGTTGCTATAACAAGCAATGGGAAAATGGAAGAAATCTGCAAAGAAAATGATATTCCTTTTGTTAAAATTCCTTCTGGTATTCAACCCAGAACAGCCACAGGATATTTGTTTTCTAGTCTAATTAAGATCTTAGAAAATTCAGGCTTAATTGAAAATAAAACAAAGAGTATCACCGAACTCGGTGAAAAACTGAACGAACTTAATTTGGAAAAACAAGGAAAAGAACTAGCAAAAAAGTTAAAAAACAAAATTCCTTTAGTTTACGCTTCAAATAAATTTAAATGTTTAGCCAGAATATGGAAGATAAAATTCAATGAGAATTCTAAAATTCCTTCTTTTTACAACTATTTTCCTGAATTAAACCACAACGAAATGGTTGGTTTTGAAGACAAAAAAAGAATAAAGAATTTCTATGTTATTATCCTTAAAGACAAAGAAAAAGATTTAACCAAAATTCAAAAAAGAATGAAGCTTTTTGCCAATTTGGTCAAAGAAAAAGGAGCTAAAGTAGAGTTTGTGGATATTAGAAAAGGAAGTTTTTTATTTAAAATATTTTCTAATCTTCT
This sequence comes from uncultured Candidatus Saccharibacteria bacterium, assembly GCA_964482615.1. Lineage (GTDB taxonomy): Bacteria > Patescibacteriota > Minisyncoccia > Minisyncoccales > CAYZYK01 > CAYZYK01. The sequence goes on along the minus strand of CAYZYK010000001.1, from coordinate 68,084 downwards.
TTTGGGAGACTGGACATCTTACTATTTAGCTCTTTCTTACAAAAAAGATCCAGCCCCAGTAAAGATAGTTGAAGAATTCAAAAAGAAATTAAAAAATAATTAAGCCGAGGTGGTGAAACTGGAAAACACGCAGCGTTCAGGTCGCTGTGGGCTCTTTGCCCTTGTGGGTTCAAGTCCCACCCTCGGCACAAATTTATGACAAAAAAAACAAAAGGTAAATTAAAAATAATTCCCTTAGGGGGATTAGGCGAGGTAGGAAGAAACATGATACTCCTTGAACACAAGGGGAAAATTTTAATTGTTGATATGGGTTTTGGGTTTCCAGCAGAAGATATGCCAGGAGTAGATTACATTATCCCAAACATAAGCTATCTTAAAGGAAAGGAGGGAAACATTGTGGGGGGCATAATAACTCACGGTCATTATGATCATATTGGAGCTATCCCCTATATCATCCAAAAACTAAGAAATCCACCCCTTTATGCCTCCAATATAACCAAGCATATAATTTTAAAAAGACAGGAAGAATTCCCCAACCATCCCAAACTTAATATTAAAAAAGTAAAAGATGGAGATGAAATTTCTCTCTCACCTTTCAAGGTAGAATTTTTCCGCCAAAACCACAATATTCCAGGAAATATGGGACTTTTTATTAAAACACCATTAGGAAATATTGTAATGACCTCCGATTTTAAGTTTGACAAAAATCCAGTTAATGAGAAACCAACCGATTTTGAGAAATTAAAAAAACTGGGTAAAAAAGGAGTTTTGGCCCTAATGTCTGATTCAACAAATGCTGAAGAGGAAGGATATTCTTTGTCGGAAAAACAAATCTTCAATAACTTAGAAAAGATCTTCAAAAAAGCCAAGGGAAGAATAATAACAGCCACCTTCTCTTCTCTTCTCAACAGAATCCAGCAAATGATCGTTTTATCAGAAAAACACAACAGAAAAGTTGCAATTGAGGGGAGAAGCATGAAAACTAATGTTCAGATCGCAAAAAAGTTAAAATACATAAAAGCAAAAAAAGATACTTTGGTTTCAACCAAAAAAGCTCTTTCTTTGCCAGATTCAAAAGTTACTATACTCTGTACCGGGGCTCAAGGTGAAGAACAAGCTGTTTTAATGAGAATAGCTAACGACGAACATAAATTAATCAAACTCAAAAACAAAGATACGGTGGTATTTTCTTCTTCTGTTGTCCCTGGTAATGAGAGAACGGTTCAAAGATTAAAAGACCAGTTCTACAGAAGAGAAGCTAATGTTTATCATTATGAGATGATGGATATTCACGCTGGAGGACATGCTCATCAAGAAGAGCTAAAAAAAATGATAGAGATAATGAAGCCAAGGTTCTTTTTTCCAGGTTACGGGCAATTCTCAATGTTAGTCAGTCATGCCAAATTAGCCAAAGAAAAAGGCATTTCCAAGAAGAATATCATCTTAGCAGAAAACGGTAATATAGTTGAAATAGATAAATCTAAATTCTTGATTAAAAAGAAAAAGGTCCCTTCAAACTATGTAATGGTAGATGGATTAGGAGTTGGTGACGTTGGGAATATAGTTTTAAGAGATAGAAAAAACTTAGCTCAAGATGGAATGTTCGTTATTGTGGTTTTAATTGACCAGCAGACTGGTAAAGTAAGGGGTTCTCCTGATATAATATCTAGGGGGTTCGTCTACCTTAAAGAGTCAAAAGACCTACTTAAACAAACGCGTAAAAAAATCATTAAAATAGTTAACAAATCGGCTGGTAAGGGCGGGGCTGTTAATTGGGCCTACATCAAAAATAATTTAAGAGATAGAATAGGAAACTTTTTATACAGCAAAACAAAAAGAAGACCTATGGTCTTACCGGTAGTAATTGAGGTCTAAAAATTATGAGGATATTAAGCGGTATTCAACCAACAGGGAAAATTCATATTGGAAATTATTTGGGAGCTATAAAACACTGGGTCAAGCTTCAAGAAAAAAATAAATGCATCTTCTTCATTGCTGATTTACACTCTTTAACCGTACCTTATAACCCCAAAGAGCTTCAAAAGAATATTTATGAAGCCGTCTTGGCTCATTTTGCGGTTGGAATTGACCCCAAAAAAAGCATTTTCTTTGTTCAATCTGAAATAAAAGAGCATACTGAACTTGCTTGGCTTTTAAACACCGTCTCTCCTGTTTCTGAACTTGAAAGAATGACCCAATACAAGGAAAAGTCAGGAAAATTTAAAAAGAATATAAACGCTGGCCTCCTTAATTATCCTGTCTTGCAAGCAGCAGATATTTTAATTTATCAAACAGAAAAAGTTCCTGTTGGAAAAGATCAAATCCAGCATATTGAACTGACCAGAACTATAGCAAGAAAATTCAATCAGAGATTCGGAGAAACCTTCACCGTACCCGAAGCCATGCTTCCCAAGGTTGGAGCTAAAATTATGAGTTTGGAAAATCCCAAGAATAAGATGTCAAAAAGTGATAAAGAAAAGGGCTGTATCTTTTTGTTTGATTCCCCAAAAGAAATAAAACAAAAAATAATGTCAGCTAAAACAGATATTGGAAAAGAAATTAAATATAAGCCAAAAACTAAACCGGGTATTTCAAACCTTCTTTTAATTTATAGCCTGTTTTCAAATAGAGAGATAAGTGAAATAGAAAAAGAATTTAAAAATAGAGGATACGCTGAATTTAAAAAATCATTAGTTCAACTCTTAACTGAAAAACTAGCTTCTTTTCGAAAAAAGAGAAAAGAATTATCAAAGAACAAAGAATATATTGAAAAATCTCTTAAAGAAGGAGCAAAGAAAGCAAAAAAAATAGCTGAAAAAACAATGACTGACACAAGAAAAAAAATGGGGTTGGTATAAGAAACAGAAATAAAAAAACAATCTAAAATATTAATGGTTGTTTTTTTGTTTTCTTAAATTCTATCTTCCCCCAATAAAAGAAACAAGTTCTTTCTTTTTTTCTCTTAAAATGTTTTTATTGTCAGCTTCAATAGTTAATCTCAAAAGAGGTTCTGTATGGGAAGGACGAGTATTAAACCACCAGCTCTCATACTCTACTGTAATTCCGTCTAAAAAATCCTGCTTTCCGTCTGAATATTTCTTTTTAATTTTTTCTAAAGTCTTTTCTTTATCTTTTATTTCAAAATTTATCTCTGGGCTTTTGGCATAAGGGCTCAGCTGATTAACCTGCTCTGAAACTTTTTTCTCAGATTTGGAAATTATCTCCAAGAGAATCAGAAAACTTATAAACCCTGAATCCGTATAGAAATTTTCCCGAAAAGCATAATGGCCGGATAATTCACCCCCCATTATTGCTTCTTTTTTTTGCATATTCTTCCAAATATTAACATAACCAACTTGGCTGCGTACCGGCTCCCCGCCCCATTTTTTAATAAACTCGGGTACAGCTCGAGAACAAATAAGATTGTAAACAATTTTATCTCCAGGATTTTTCTCTAAAAAATATTTAGCCAAAAGGAGAAGAGTTATATCAGCTGAAACAAAATCACTCTCTTCTGTAATCAAAAACACTCTATCTGCGTCTCCATCAAAAATAAAGCCAAAATCAGCTTTCTTTTCCTTAATCCTATTTTTTATTCCCTCTGTTGAACTCTCTTTTAAGGGGTTTGGAGAATGAGCGGGGAAATTTCCATCTAAATTAAAATTTAAAGGAATAATCTCAATAGGTATTTTATCTACAATTTCTGGAATAACCTTGCCCGCCATACCATTTGATGCATCTATTACCACCCGAAAAGGCTTTATCTTCTCTGTTTCAACAAAAGAAACCACATGTTTCAAATAATCTTCCCAGATATCTTTTTTTTGAACAGTACCCCTTTTTTCAGAAGAAGGTATCTTGTTTTCTATTTTTTTTCCTATTTCAATACCCCTAAACGGCAAGATTCCCCTTTTTTGCCTTCTCATTATTTTAAATCCGTTGTGTTCTGGTGGGTTATGAGAGGCTGTCGTCATAATTCCCGCAGGATAACCGTGGTAACCCAAAGTAAAATATAGACAATCAGTTGATACTTGCCCTATATCCACAACATCGCTTCCCTGCTCTAGAATTCCCTCTATCAGTGCTTCAGAAAGCTGAACTGAAGAGTTTCTTGCATCTCTTCCAATTACAACTTCTTTTGCTTTTGTCTCTTCAACAATAGCTTTAGCTATCTTTCTAGCTTTACTTTCATTAATTTCTGAGGGGTAAATACCTCGCACATCATAGGTTTTAAAAATTGTATTTTGTTTTTTTGACACTTTATTTTTCTGGTTTATTTAACAAACTTATAATCAATTCTGCTGTTTTTGTTGGATTGTGTCTGGCAATTATTTTACCATTTATTTTATGTTCAATCAGAAGATCACCTTCAATGAATTCCCTTTTAAGATTGTTAACGTCAGGAACAACGAAAAAGGAATCTTCCCCTTTGTACTTATCAACAATTTTTTGAGTAGGTCTTTTTTTATTTAAAACAACATAATCTATTTTTCTTCCCAGATATTTTTCAATTTCTTTCACAAAATCACTAGCAGAGAATTTATAGGTCCCCTGTTTAGTCACCAAATTACAGACATAAACTATTTTAGCTTTAGAGTTCTGAATAGTTTCAGGTGAGCCTTCAACCAAAAAATTAGGAATAATACTGCCGTATAAATCACCAGGGCAAATTATTACCAAATCTGATTCTTTAAATGCTTTTTTAGCTTCTCCAAAAAGAGAAGCTTTAGGTTCTAACCAAAGCTTTTCTATTTTCTCGTTTTTGCTGATATTATAACTTACTTCTGTTTGTCCTTTCAGTTTTTTGCCTTTTTCTGTTTTCCCAAAAATATTTGTCTCGTTTGTGGTAATAGGAAGAACGGTTCCTGATGTATTTAAAATTTTTGATGCTTGTTGAATATAATTTTCTTTTCCTACAATCTCTTGTAAGCCAGCGATTATCATATTCCCAACACAATCTTCTCCAAGCCGGTACTCAAAAAGCTCTCTCAATTCTTTTGATTCTTGAGATAAAGCAACTAAACATCTTCTCAAGTCTCCAGGGGGCAAAACACCAAATTCATCTCTCAGCTTTCCCGTACTTCCCCCATCATCAATCATAGAAACAATGGCTGACAGGGAAACATTATACTTTTTCAGCCCCCTCAAAAGAGTATACTGTCCTGTACCCCCTCCGACTGTAGTTATTTTCTTTGACATATAAGTATTATATAAGTTTTCTTGAGAATTTTCCAACAAAAAGAATATATCTAAGTTGACAATAAAGCAACCCAAAGTTATCATCTATATATATGAGTTTTTCTGTAGGAATTGTTGGTTTGCCAAACGTAGGCAAATCAACTCTATTTTCTGCTTTAACTAAAAATAAGGTTGATATAGCTGATTATCCTTTCACAACCATAGATCCTAACATGGGAGTAGTTGCTGTCCCCGATAAAAGATTAGAAAAAATCTCAGAAATTGTAAAGCCAGAAAAAACAACCCCTACTATAATTAAATTTGTTGATATTGCGGGCTTAGTAAAGGGGGCTCATAAGGGAGAGGGTTTGGGAAATCAGTTTCTAAGCCACATCAGAGAATGTGACGCTATTTTGGAGGTAATCAGGGGCTTTTCTATCTCCCAAGAAAAAACACCCCCTCAAGAAGATAAAGAACCACAATACCAGCTTTGGGAAAAGCCCGAACCAAAAAAAAATATTGAAGTTTTAGAAACTGAAATGATAATGAAAGACCTGGGAACAATAGAGAAAGTCCTTACCAGATTAAAAAAAGAAAGTGTTTCTCAAGATAAAAAGACAACAAAGAAGATAGACCTCTTTGAAAAAATTAAAAATCAACTTTCCCAAGGAAAAAAAATCACCGGTCTTGAGTTAAATAAAGAGGAAATTGATTTAATAAAAGATTTTCAGTTTTTAACTTCAAAACCCCACGTTTTCGTTTTAAACGTTTCTCAAAAAACAGAAAAGGAACTCGAAGATAAAATTAAAGAAACAATCTCTGAAGATTCTTTTTTAAAACTTAATCTTGAACTAGAAAGAGAAATCTCTAATCTTAAAAAAGAAGAAGAAAAAGAGCTTGGACTCACCTCCGAGCTTGACTCATTAATAACTGCTTGTTACAATACTCTTGATTTAATCACCTTTTATACCATCACCGGAGGTAAAGAAACAAGAGCTTGGACCTTAAAGAAGGGAGGAAAATGTCCAACCGCTGGAGGAGTCGTCCATTCTGATTTTGAGGACAATTTTATTAAAGCTGAAGTTATTTCTTCAGATAAACTAATTCAAGCTGGTTCTTGGAAAAAAGCAAAAAAGAAAGGTCAAGTCAAAACAGTAGGAAAAGATTATATAGTCCAAGATGGTGATATAATAGAATTTAAAATTTACTAAATTATGCCCTATTATCAATTAAACTACTTAGTTTCAAGCGAATTAACAGAAGAGGAAGCAAAAAGAACAGCCGAAGAAATAGTTTCTTTTTTAAGAGATAAAAATAAAGCAATTATAGTTAAATCTGAATCACCCATAAAAAGAGACTTAGCTTATCCTGTCAACGACCAAAAACAGGCCTATTTAGTCAGCTTAGACTTGCGAACTGACTCTTCAAAATTAGACGATTTAAGAAAGGGATTAAAAGAAAATGACAATGTTTTAAGATTTATTTTACACTCTCAAAAACCAGAAAGAAAAAGAATATCCACCACCAGACGCAGATTCAAGACCAAACCAGCCGAAGTTAAAATCACAGACAGAGCAACTTCTATTGAAAAAGCAGAAAAGAAAACAAAAGAAGAAGAAAAAGAAAAACTTGAAGAAATAGAAAAGAAACTAGATGAGATCTTAGGAGAATAAAAACTTAAAAACAAAGGTCTATTTTACTTAAAACAGTAAATAATTAATTTTAAAAACATGAATTTAAATAAAGTTTTTGTTTTGGGAAATTTAACCCGAGATCCAGAAGAAAGAGCCTTACCAAGTGGTCAGTCCGTGGTTAATTTTTCTTTAGCTACAAATAGATTCTATACTGATAGCTCAGGAGAAAAGCAACAAGATAGCCAATTTCACAATGTAGTAGCTTTTGGAAAACTAGCTGATATTTGTTCAAGATACTTAAAAAAAGGGTCGCTTACTTTAGTTGAAGGAAGATTAAGAACAAGATCTTGGGAAAATTCCTCAGGCAACAGACAATATCGTACTGAAATAGTAGCTCAGAATATTCAACTTCCTCCAAAATCATGGGGGCCTGCAGCAACAGGAAACACTCCAAAGAAATCCCAAAAGAAAACCAAACAGGAAGAAATTCCAGTCATTGAAGAAGATTATAATCCTTCTTCCAAAAAGAAAGAATCAAAGAGAAAAAAGACCGATCAAAACGAAGATGAAATTGACGTGGAAGACATTCCTTTTTAACCATTAATTAAGAATAAAAATTAATTTTATTTATTACTATGCCTTGCTATTTCTGTCAAAAGAACAAAGAAGAGGTTGATTTTAAAAATACGGAGTTACTTCGTAAATTTACCAATGATATTTTTAAAATTAAACCAAGAAAAAGAACATATCTCTGTGCTGATCATCAGAAAAAAGTTGCCCGAGCGATTAAAAGAGCAAGACAATTAGGCCTTTTCCCCTATATGCCCAAATAAGATTTTAACCTGAAAACAAAAAACAACTTCCCAAAGAGTTGTTTTTTTATTTAAAAATAAACTTTATACTTCTTGTGTTTGCTGGGATTCCTGCCAAATTCTTTTTTCTATTTCTTTTGCTATCTTTGAGTTTTCTTTCAAAAATTTCTTAGCTCCTGCCATCCCCTGACCTAATTTCTTTTTTTCATATTTGTACCAGCTACCTGACTGTTTAAGAATCCCTGTCTCCAGCCCTGCTCTAATAATATCCCCTGTTCTGGAAATACCCTCGTTATAATAAATGTCGAATTCCGCTGTTTTGAAGGGTGGAGCTACTTTATTTTTCACAATTTTAGCTTTCACTCTATTACCTATAATCTCATCTTTATGTTTAATTTGAGCTCTTCTTCTCAAATTAATTCTTACTGAAGAATAGAACTTTAAAGCTAATCCTCCTGGGGTGGTTTCTGGATTACCAAACATAACTCCTATTTTCATCCTGGTTTGGTTGAGAAATAAAACTGTTGTCTTTGTATCAGAAATTATTTTAGAGAGCATACGACAAGCCTGACTCATCAATCTAGCCTGAAGACCGATTTGTTGATCCCCTATTTCTCCTTCAATTTCTGCTTTGGGGGTTAAAGCAGCAACAGAATCAACCACAATTATATCAATTGTACCTGAACGAACCAAAGCTTCAACAATTTGTAATCCCTGTTCGCCTGAATCGGGCTGGGAAATTAAAATATCGTCAACTCTTACCCCAATCTTTCTAGCATAATCAGGATCTAGAGCATTTTCAGCATCAATAAAAGCTACTACGCCCCCTTTCTTTTGAGCTTCAGCTAAAATATGTAAAGCTAGGGTTGTTTTGCCAGACGCTTCAGGACCAAAAACTTCTATTACTCTTCCGCGGGGAACTCCCCCCACTCCCAAAGCAAGATCTAAAGAAATAGATCCTGTAGGAATTGCATCAACATCAACTGGTTGTATTTCTTTAAGTTTCATTAAAGCCCCTTCTCCAAATTTACTTTTTATTCCTTCCAGGGTTTCTTTTAACTCTTTTTCTTTTTCTTCTTTGTTTTTAGTTTTCTTTTTTGGCATAATAGTTTAATTGTAGCTAATTTTAGCTAATTTGACAAGTTAATTAGGACTCTAATTCATCACCAAAATCATCTTCTTCATCGTATTCTTCTTCAGCTAAAACTTTCCTTGGTTTTGATCCCCTAGCGGGACCTACTATTCCTTTCTCCTGTAACATATCCAGAAGACGAGCTGCTCTAGCATAACCTATTCTTAATCTCCGTTGAAGTAAGCTTGCTGAACCTTTCCCGGCATCAATTACTAATTCTTTTGCATCTTCATAAAGTTCATCCTCTCCCACCTCAAAACTCTGAGGTTTTTGTTTCTCTTTCTCAAGATGGTTCTTCAAACTCTGAGAAAGATCGGAAGGAGGACGAGCTTTGTCTTTTTCTTTTTTAATAAATTGAGTAACTTTCTTTACTTCTTTTTCTGAAACATAAGCTCCTTGGATTCTCTTTGGTTTTGTCATTTGAGAGGAGATATAGAGCATATCACCATCCCCCAAAAGACTTTCTGCACCAGCCATATCCAAAACAGTCCTTGAGTCAACTTGAGATGCTACCTGAAAAGTAACTCTAGCTGTTATATTCGCTTTAATAAGACCGGTAATAACTTCAACTGACGGTCTTTGAGTTGCAACTATCAAATGAATTCCAGTTGCTCTTGCCATTTGAGCTAATCTTACAATCGCTGCTTCCATTTCTCTTCCCTTAGAAGCCATAAAGTCTGCTAGCTCATCTACAATAAGAACAATATAGGGTAATTGGGCCCCCGACTCTTTGACTGATTTCATGCTGTTGTAAGTGGATATATTCCGAGTAGGAATAGTAGAAAAAACCTCAAATCTTCTTTCCATTTCCTGAACCAGCCAGTTTAGAGCATTTATTGCAATATCAACATTAGTAATAACAGGTGTTAAAAGGTGAGGAAAATGATTATAACTCTGAAATTCTACTCTTTTGGGATCAACCAAAATGAAATTTAACCTACGCGGCGAATTTCTATAAAGAAAACTTAAAACCAGATTGTTTAAAAAGACTGTTTTACCACTTCCTGTAGATCCAGCCACTAAAAGATGGGGCATTTTCCCCAAATCAGCATACATGGGATCTCCAGAAACACTTCTTCCCAAACAGAAAAGCAATGAAGAAGAAGAATTCTGAAAGGTAGGGTTGGCTATCAGGTTGCGGAGACGAACTTGACTTCTCTGGCTGTTGGGAATTTCAATTCCAACCAAATCCTTTCCAGGAATTGGAGCTTCAATTCGAAGAGGATGGGCTGCCAGGGCCAAAGAGAGATTTCGCGATAAAGTAGTAATTCTTGATAATTTTATTCCTTCAGCTGGCCTAAAGCTATATTGGGTAACAGTTGGCCCTATATTAACCTCAGCCATTTCAACTGCAATACCAAAATTCTCCAATGTCTTTTTTATTATTTTTGAGTTCTTCTTTATATCTCCGCTAGTAGGATTACCTTTTTCTTCTTTTAAAAGCTCCAGTGGGGGTAAAACATATTTTCCTTTTTTGGAAGAAGTGTTGTTACTCAAATCAATCTTCTCTCTAAATCTTGATATTTTGGGTTCTGTTTCTTTAATTTTTTTTCTTGAAGAGGCTGCTTCTTTTATTCTTCTTGCGGCTGGAGTAATAGCCCTTTTTATTTTCTGGGTTATTTCAGAGGGTTTTTCTTTTTCTACTATTTCTTTTTCTATAAATTGAAAGAATATTAAAAGGCCTCCTATAATAACCGCCCCAAAAATGATATTAGTTACAAAGACGCCAAAATAATGTAATAGAGGCCAGCTTAGGAGATTTCCTAAAAATCCCCCTTTTCCTGCCCAATTCCAAACGAATTCATTAACAGCTTGTCTTTCCATTGTATCGAAAGCTCCTAAGATTCCTGTCATGCCCAGAATTAAAATAAAAATACCTAAAATTAAAGGGAAGAGTTTTCCTTTCTGTTTCGGTTTCAGAAAAATCAAGCCAGTAATTATAAAAAGCAAGGGAACAGCAAAAACTGCCTTGCCTATTAAAAAAACAAAACCCCTGTCGATTGCTTCTCCGGCGGGGCCAGCCAATTCCAGTAAAGAAAGAATAAAAATTATCCCAACCACGAACATAACTAAGGCCTTTATTTTTTGTTTGGTAGCTAGGCTTAAAATAGCTTTCTTTTTTTCTTTTTTTGCCTTAGTTTTTTTCTTTTTCTTTTTTGACTTTTTCCTTTTGACCATAGATGATTTCTTGTTATATGCCTGCTACCCTTATTTTAACAGATTTTTCTTATTTTCTGAAGCCAGTTCCCACAGGAATAAGTTTACCTATAATAACGTTCTCTTTTAATCCTTTAAGCTCATCTTCTTTAGCTTCAAGAGCTGACTTAATTAAAACCCTAGCGGTCTGTTGAAATGAGGCTGCAGAAAGAACGCTATCTGAGGTAAGTGCTACTTTGGAAATTCCAAGGATTATTTGTTTAGCTTTTGGAGGAGTTTTTTTCTGGGATTTAAGGTTTTTAACCTCTTTTTCAAAAACTGGTTTTTCAATAATCTCTCCTTTGGTCCAAGGACTATCTCCTCCCTTCATAATCTTCATCCGAGAAAACATCTTATGAACGATAACCTCAATGTGTTTATCGTGAACATCAACTCCTTGGGAAACGTAAATCTTCTGAATCTCTTTGACAATATAACGTTGGGTTCTTTCTTTATCTGTTATCCGAAAAAACTTCTCAAGGTCTAAACTTCCCTCACAAAGAGGCTGTCCTGCTTTTACTTCTTCTCCTTTTTGAACCCAAACCGCCCTGTCAGCAGGAATCTTATAGCTTATTTCTTTTTTAGATGAAGGGGTTTTTTCAGAAACAGGACGGGCTTTTATTATACCTTTTTCTGTATCAACATCTGTTATTTTCCCATCAAATTGAGTTATTGGTGCTTTACCCTTAGGACTTCTTGTTTCAAAAATTTCATCTACTCTGGGTAAACCCTGAGTAATATCTCCTTTTCCTGCAACTCCACCTAAATGAAAGGTTCTCAAGGTAAGCTGGGTTCCTGGCTCCCCTATTGATTGAGCTGCCACCACCCCCACCGGTTCTCCCATCTTAGCTAATTCATTGCGGGATAGATCCCAGCCGTAACATTTCTGACAAATTCCCTGGCGACTTTTACAACTTAAAGGAGAATAAACCTGAACTTCATTAATTTTTGCTTTGCTTATTTTCTTTGCTTTGTCCCAATCAATAACTTCTCCTTTCTTTGCTAATTTCTTTCTTCCCTCTTTTATATCCTGAGCACAAACCCTTCCTACAATTTTAAAAAAGAAGTCTTGTTCGATTTCGTCTGCATCTTCTCTTAAAATTGTCATTCCTTTTTTTTCTTTACAATCTTTCTCTGTAATTATCATATCGTGGGCAACATCAATTAATCTTCGACTTAAATAACCAGCAGTTGAGGTCCGCAAGGCAGTATCTGCTGTCCCTTTCCTTGCGCCATGGGTGGAAATAAAATATTCTAAAACATTAAAACCTTCCTTAAAAGAACTTTTGATAGGTAATTCAATTATTTCTCCCGCTGGGTTAACTGCCAGACCTTTCATTCCAGCCATTTGAACAGGTTGGGTCCAAGAAGCTCTTCCCCCAGAACTAATAATAGAATAAACTGATCCATCCCTGGGAAGGGTTTTCTCTTTTAACAATTTCTCAATTTCTGTTTTAACCTTCTGCCAAACAGAAATCTCTTGAGAAATCTTTTCGCTGTAAGTGAGAAGTCCTTTTTTAAAATAGCCATCAATCTCCTCAACCTTCTTATCAGCTTCTTTAATTAATCCTTCTTTTTCTTCTGGGATAATTAAATCATCCATCCCCCAGCTTATTCCAGATAAGGTTGAATATTCAAATCCCATATCTTTAATATCGTCCAAGATTTTGGGTATTTTCTCAGAAGAATATTTTTTAATAAGATCGCTGATAAGGTCTTTAAGCTTACCTGAGGTAAATAACTTATTTTGGAAAGGATAATCTTCTGGCAAAGCATCGTTGAAAATAACTCTTCCTACTGTAGTTTCAATAAGTTTTGATTCTTTTGCCTTCGGTTCTGGAATCTTTATTTTCTGCCTAATATCTATATCTCTGTTCTCATAAGCTAATTCTGCTTCAAAAACACTAGAAAATATCCTCGGTTTTTCCTCTGTCTTCTCACCCTCTTCAATGTCTTCTTTTGTTTTTGTAAGATAATAACTTCCCAAGACAATTTCTCTATAAGGCCCGATTATGGGTCGGCCAGTAGCTGGCTTAAGAACATTCAAACTAGATAACATAATTTCTCTTGCTTCTTTCTGGGCTTCTTCTGATAAGGGTAAGAAAACAGCCATTTGGTCTCCATCAAAATCAGCATTAAATGCTTCACAAACCAGGGGATGAACTTTTATTGTCTCCCCCTCAATCAAAACCGGCTGAAAAGCTTGAACCCCTAATCTATGTAAGGTTGGCGCCCTGTTTAAAAGAACCAATTTGTCTTTAACTATTTCTTCTAAAATTGCCCAGACTTCTGGTTTATGTTCTTCTATTAACCTTGTTGCTCCTTTAATATTATAAGCTAGTTCTTGGTCTAAAATTTCTCTAATTACAAAAGGTTTGAAAATCTCAAGGGCCATTGTTTTGGGAAGCCCGCACTGATAAAAATGAAGTTCAGGCCCCACAGCAATAACAGATCTTCCCGAATAATCTACTCTTTTTCCTAAAAGATTCTGACGGAACCTACCTTGTTTTCCTTTGAGCATATCAGCTAGAGATTTTAACAACCTTCTTTGACCAGTGGTTGCTGTGGTTGTTACTCCCTTCCTCATATTATTATCAATTAAAGCATCGACTGCTTCCTGAAGCATTCTTTTTTCGTTTCTTACAATAACTTCTGGAGCTGAAATCTCAAGAAGATATTTTAAACGATTGTTTCTATTAATTACTCTCCTGTAAAGATCATTGAGATCAGAAGAGGCATATCTTCCCCCGTCCAATTGAACCATGGGGCGCAAATCAGGAGGTAAAACAGGTAAAACCTTCAAAAACATCCATTCTGGTTTGACCCCTCCCCTTTCCATTTTTTCAAATAATTTTAATTTTCTTAGTATTTTCTTTCTTTTGCTGGCTGGAATAGATTTAGATTTCTTTTTGAGTTTTTTAATTCTCTTTTTAAGGTCCATTTTTTCAAAAATCTTATAAACAGTTTCTGCTCCTGTACCTGCTTCAAATATTTCTCCATATTTTAAAGATAATTTACGGTAGTTGTGTTCAGATAAAACTTTTAATCTTTTAATACTCTTTAGTTGTTTTTCAGCTTTATCTTCTGCTTTTTTAATCTTTGTTTTTTCTTTTTTCTTAGCTTCCTTTAGTTTGACTTTAGCTTCTTTTTTAATCTCTTTTAATACCCTTTTTTTGGCTTCTTTATCAACCTTAGTTACAATATAGGAAGAAAAATAGATTACTCTTTCCATTTTTCGAGAAGATTTATCCAAAATTATTCCCATTTTTGATGGAATTCCTCTCAGAAACCAAATATGACTAACAGGAACTGCCAGTTTAATATGACCCATTCTTTCTCTCCTCACCCGGGATTTAGTAACTTCAACTCCACATCTATCACAGACAACTCCTTTGTAGCGAATTCTTTTGTATTTACCACAAGCACATTCGTAATCTTTTACCGGGCCGAAAATTCTTTCGTCAAATAAACCATCTTTCTCTGGTTTCTGGGTCCTATAATTGATAGTTTCTGGCTCTGTTACTTCTCCATGACTCCAGTTCATTATTTCATCTGGAGAAGTAAGTTTTATTGTTATTGATTTTAAATTGGATACTTTCATTTTTTAGCTAAAAGTTATTTCTTTTTCTTTTTTTCTTCCTCTTCCTTTAATATTACATTGAGTCCTAAAGCTTTAAGTTCATTTACCATAAGATTAAAAGAGGCTGGAATATTTGGATTTTTTATCGGTTCCCCTTTCAGAATTGACTGATAAAGCTCTCCTCTTCCTTGAACATCATCGGATTTGATAGTTAACATCTCCTGGAGAGAGTGAGCTGCTCCATATCCTTCCAAGGCCCAAACTTCCATTTCCCCAAACCTTTGGCCTCCAAATTGAGCTTTTCCACCAAGAGGTTGTTGGGTTATTAAAGAATAGGGTCCGATAGAACGAGCATGTGCTTTATCGTCAACCATGTGAATAAGCTTAAGCATATACATATATCCTACGGTAACTTCTCTGGGGAAAGGTTTTCCTGTTCTTCCATCATATAGGGTTATTTGTCCTGATCTTGGAAGGCCTGCTTTCTCTAATTCTTCTTTAATGTCTTCTTCGCTTGCTCCAAGCATAGCAGGTGAGATAGCAAGATAGCCCAATTTTTTAGCTGCCCAACCCAAATGAGTTTCCAAAATCTGACCAATATTCATGCGAGAAGGAACAGAAAGAGGACTTAAGATAAGATCAATTGGTGTTCCATCTTTCAAGAAAGGCATCTCCTCGGGCGGTAAAATCTTAGAAATAACACCTTTATTTCCGTGTCTTCCAGAAATCTTATCTCCAACTTTAACTTTTCTGATTTCAGCAACCTCAACCCTTATCCTTTTTATTACTCCGGGATCTAGTCTCTGGCCCTTTTCTCTAGAAAATACTTTAACCCCCACCACTTTACCTTTCTTTCCGTGCTGCATTCTTAAGGATGTATCTTTTACTTCTTTTGCTTTTTCACCAAAAATTGCTCTGAGCAATCTCTCTTCTGCTGTAAGTTCTGTTTCTCCTTTCGGTGAAATTTTGCCAACTAAAATATCGTTTGGCCCCACCTCAGCTCCAATACTTATAATTCCCTCTTCGTCCAAATCTTTCAATTTCTCTTCCCCAACATTAGGAATGTCAGAGGTTGTAATCTCAGGACCGAGTTTTGTTTCCCTTACATCACAAGTAAATTCCTGAATGTGAATAGAGGTAAAAACGTCATCTTTAACTAATCTTTCTGAAACCACAATAGCATCTTCATAATTCCCTCCTCTCCAGGGAAGAAAAGCAACTAAAATATTTTTACCTAAACTTAATCTTCCCTTAGAAATAGCAGCACCATCTACTAGAACATCTCCCTTTTTGATAGTTTGTCCTTTCTTCACTTGGGGTCTTTGGTGGAAACAAGTATATTGGTTACTACGAACAAAAGAATGAATTTTGTATTCTCTCTCTTTTCTTTTGTTTTTTACTTTTATCTTAATATGCTCAGCATCTACTTCTTTTATTTTTCCTGCTTCTTCAGCAAAAATCTGTTGTCCAGAATCCTGAGCAACATTTCTTTCCACCCCTGTACCAACAAGAGGTGGTTCTGGGTTAACCAATGGAACTGATTGTCTCTGCATATTAGATCCCATAAGAGCGCGGGCTGCATCATCATTCTGTAAAAAAGGAACAAGGGATGTAGCCACGCTAATAAATTGTTTGGAAGAAACATCAACAAAATCAATCTTTTTAGCTTCAATCTCTCCTGGTTTCCCTTTTATCCTGGCTTCCACTTTTTTAGCAACAATATTACCTTTATTGTCTAAAGGAACTGATCCTGGAGCGATATTGTATTTTTCTTCTTCGTTAGCTAAAAGATATTCTACTTTATCAGTAACTTTCCCTTTCTCTACTTTGAAATAGGGAGTTTCTATGAAACCGAAAGGATTGATTCTGGCAAAACAAGCTAGGTGATTAACTAATCCCACATTAGGACCCTCTGGGGTTTGAATGGGGCAGATCCTACCGTAGTGTGAGGGCTGAACATCTCTTACTTCAAACCCTGCCCTTCTTCTAGTTAATCCTCCGGGTCCTGTTGCTGTAATTCTTCTTTTGTGTTCAATCTCAGCTAAAGGATTTTCGTTATCCATAAACTGAGAAAACTGAGAAGAGAAGAAGAATTGTCTAACGACCGCCATAAAAGGTCTTGAGTTAATAAGCTGAACTGGGGTAACAGTTGCTGTATCTAGAGTTGACATTCTGTCTTTTATTATCCTCATCATTCTCATCATCCCCACCCTAAGCCTGTTTTCCAAAAGTTCGGCTGATGTCCTTACTCTTCTATTAGCTAAATGGTCAATTTGATCAGGTTCTGCTTGAGGATTATTGTTTAATCTAATAATTTCTCTTATCACCTCAACAACATCTTCTACTTTCAATACCCTTTCTCCTTTTTTAATATCTTTGCTTTTCTTCTTGGGGGCAAGTTGTGGTAATCTTTGATAGGTTTTCCACCTTCCAACTTTAGCTAAATCATACCTGTTGAAATTAAAGAACATATTAAAAATCAAGCTTTTAGCATTATCTGGAGTAACATAAGCTCCGGGTCTTAACCTGCCATAAATCTCCATTAATGCTTCACCTTGATCAGAAGAATTGTCTCTTTTTAAAGTTTTCTCAATATATTTTACCTCCCCCTTGTCTAAATCTTTAAATTTTTCTTTAATCTCTTTATCTTTCTCTATTCCAAAAGCTCGAAGAAGAGTGGTAGCGGCAACTTTTCTTTTTCTGTTAATTTTAACCCCAATAAAACCTGAACTTTCAGTTGAAAATTCAAGCCAAGCTCCTCTATTGGGAACAATTTTTGCCCCGAAGTATTCTTTCCCTTTGTATCTGTTGACAGTAAAGAAAGCACCCGGAGACCGGATAATTTGAGAAACAACCACTCTTTCCACCCCATTAACGACAAAAGTCCCCTTTTCTGTCATAAGGGGAAAATTAGTTAAGAAAACTTCCTGTTCTTTTATCTCTTTGCTCCTAAGATTTACCAATTTAACTTTAGCTCTTAGAGGAGCTTCATAAGAATCGTCGTTAAGTTTAGCTTCAAGACCATTCTTGTATTTTGACTTGCCCAGCTTATAATCTAAAAACCAAAGCTCAAATTCATCTCCATTATGATCTAAAATAGGAGAAACCTCAGAGAAAAGTTCCTTTAATCTTACTTCCCAAAAATCTTTCCAGGCCTGTCTTTGAAGATAAGTTAGTTTGGGGAGGGGAAAAGAAACTTTTGATTTTGAGAAACTTTTTGTTTTGGTGATATTGTTGATATCTTCTGCCATAACAATATTAAAAAGAGAATAAAAAGCACAAAAACCCTAAGTTTGTTTATTAGGGTTATCCCCCCGCTTTCTATTTATAATGCTTTTGATAATCTGGAAATCAAGGAAAATATTTAGGAGCTAAAAGAAGATGGCGGGAAATTATAGTATAAATCTAAAGTTTGAGAAAAAGGAGGGATATTTGGGATTTTAATTTAACTTAAAATTAAAATGCTTTTCAGCATTTTTGTCTAGTTTATATTATTTTGAGAATTCCCTCTTATTATATTCTTTTTAAAAGTTTTGTCAAGCCCAAATTAACCTAAAATCATTTTTTGTCTTACTAACCAAAAACCCTTATGCTTTCTACAATCCCAAGCCCAATATAGATAGAAATTAAACTTGATCCACCGTAACTTACTAAGGGTAAAGGAAGACCAATAATCGGCAAAATCCCCAAGTTCATCCCTACATTCACAAAAAATTGAGAAAATAGAAATATTGCTAAACCCAAACTGAAAATACGAGCAAAATTTGACCTAGCTTCTTTTGCTGTCTTTATTATCCTTTCCAGTAGCACAGCAAATAAAGAAAAAAGAATAATAACTCCGATTAAACCCATTTCTTCTGTCAAAGAAGCAAAAATAAAATCAGTTTGGGGTTCGGGCAAAAAACCATATTGGGTTTGAGATCCTTGTTTGGGTCCTTTACCAAAAAGAGAAGAAGAACCAATAGCTATTTTAGCTTGTCTCTGGCTCCAAGAAACACCCAAAGGATCATAAGGAACCAAGAAGCTCATAATTCTTTGTTTCTGATAATCCCTCAATAAGAATTGCCAACCCAAAGCTAAAATTAAAAGACTACACAAAAGAAGGATTAAAAAATGACGTATTTTAATACCAGAAATAATAAGGACTCCGGCCCAGATCATAATTAAAATTAGAACAGAACCCAAATCTGGTTGAAAAAAAATAAAAATTGAAGGTAAAAAAACATAAATACCAGAGAAAATAATATGTCTAAATCTATACATTTCAACGTGCCTCATAGAAAAATATTTAGCTAACAAAATTATTAAAACAATCTTGATCGGGCTTATAGGGTCAAAAGATACAGGTCCTATTTTATACCATCCTTTAATTCCCCTTGTCTGAGCTCCAAACAAGAAAAGACCAGCCAACAAAACTAATCCAAACAAATAAAGAATTAAAATTAAAAGAGAGTTGTTTTTTAAAGATCTGTAATCAAAAAAACTAACAGCTATCATAATAAAAAACCCTATGGCCAAAAAAATAGCTTGTTTTTTAAAATTTAAGAAATCATTATCGCGGAAAGAAGAACTATAAATTGAAACAAGCCCCAATAAAGTTAAAAAAACAGCACAAAGTATCAAAACCCGATCTAGTTTCTTGAAATGTGAAAAATTAAAATTCATTTTATTATCTTTAAAAATTCTTTCTCTTTAATTCTTTTTATTTCCAGTTCTTTGGCTTCTTTAAGTTTTGAACCTGGATTTCCACCCACTACCAAATAATCAGTTTTTTCAGAAACAGAATTTGAAACCTTGCCTCCAAGCTGTCTGATCTTCTTCTTTGCTTCATCTCGGGTAAGAGAAGACAGCCCTCCAGTTAAAACGAAAGTTTTTTCTTGAAGTTTTTTGGATTGTTTTGTTTTTTTGATCTTAATACCTGCTTTCTTTAATTTCTGCAAAAGGTTTCTGTTGTTTTCTTTGTCAAACCATTCTGAGATTGATTCTGTAATAACGGGCCCTATATCTTGAATTTTCTCTAATTGCTGTTTTGAAGCTTTCTTTAGTTTATCAATTGAGCCGAAATGGCGAGCCAAATCCTGAGCGGTCTGCTCCCCCACCTGAGGAATACCCAAAGCATAGATAAAGCGGGATAAGGTTGTTTCTTTATTGTTCTCTATTGATTCTATCAAGTTCTTAGCTGATTTTTCTGCAAATCTCTCCAGGGGTAATAAATCTCCTTCTTTCATTTCAAAAAGGTCAGCGGGGTCTTCAACTAATCCTTCATCCAATAGTTGATCTAAAATTTTAGGCCCTAATCCTTCAATATCAAAAGCTTCTCTGGAAACAAAATGATAAAAAGATCTTCTTTTTCTTGCAAAACAATTAGAATTAGGACATCTCCAAACAACCTCCCTTTCGGGTTTTTCAAGTTTAACTCCACAAGCTGGACATTTTTGGGGCATTTTAAACTCTTTTTCATTCCCTGTTCTCATTTCTTTTAATACTTTAACTATATTAGGAATAACATCGCCTGCTCTACCCACTACCACTGTATCCCCAATTTTAATCCCTAATCTTTTAATTTCATCGCTATTGTGTAAAGTAGCCCTTGTAATTGTGACCCCGCTTACTTCAACAGGAGCCAAAACCGCAATTGGGGTCAAAGCCCCTGTTCTCCCTACTTGAACTTTAATATCTTTAACTTTAGTTGTGGCTTGTTGTAGAGGAAACTTAAAAGCAACAGCTCCTCTTGGAGCTTTGCCAACTACTCCAAGTTTTTTAAAAATCTTCTTGGAGTTAACATTAACTACAATTCCATCTATCTCATAAGGTAGTTCTTCTCTTTTTTCTTGAGATTTCTTGTGAAATTCAAAAATATCTTTTAAATTCTTACAAAATTTATTATACTCATTGTTAGTTTTAAACCCCATAATCTTTAAGATCTTATGGTCTTGCTGGTGAGTTTCCTGGCCAAAATCATTTATTAGATCATAAGCGTGAAAGCTCAAATTCCTTGAAGCAGTAACTTTAGGATCAAGCTGTCTCACAGAACCTGCAGCAACGTTCCTGGGATTAGCATAAGGAGGTTTTTTTTCTTTGGATCTTTTTTTATTAATCCTCTTAAATTCTTCTTTGGGTAAAAAAACCTCCCCTCTTACTATTATTTTTTTAAAGCTCTTATCTTCAATTATTTCTGAAACAGCTTCCAGGTCTTCTTTTTTAATATCTTTTATTATCTCCTTCTGGCTGCGTAGTTTTAAAGGTATTGCCTCAATTGTTTTTAAATTCTGAGTTACGTTCTCACCTACTTTCCCATTTCCTCTAGTTGATCCTACTTTCAAACTTCTATCCTCATAAATTAATTCAACGGCAAGTCCGTCTAATTTTAACTCACAATAAAAATCTATCTTCTCTTTTTCTTTTTTAGTTAGAAGCTTTGAAATTCTCTCCAACCAATCTTCCATATCCTGTTTTGAAAAAGCATCATTAAAAGAAAGCATCCTTTTTGGGTGCTCAAATTTCTCAAATTTCTCCAGGGGTTCACCACCTATCCTCTGGGTTGGCGAATCAGAAGTTACCAGGTCAGGATATTTCTGTTCTAAATCAAAAAGTTCTTTTTTTAAAGAATCAAGAGCAGCTTCTGAGATCTCTTGTTTGTTTTTAACATGATAAAGATAGCGGTGATGACGAATTGTTTTCTGCAGATTTTCTATTCTTTTTTTAGCTTCTTTTTGGGTCATGTTATTTTCTTAAAAATCAATAACTTATTTCAGCATACATAGCATAAACTCGAGTCTGAGCTGTCCCCTCTACGACCCTAGTAATCTTTACTTTTAAATTATCAAGGTCTGTTTGATTCCAGTTTCCAGGAAAAGAAACACTATGCCAAGAAGGAGAAACAGTCAGGCCCAAAGATTGAGATCCCTGCCATGCTCCCCCCATAAAAATATCAATTGTAGCATCTCCACCATCGAGTCCTTTTTCACCATAAACCCAAACCCTAACTTCGTCTATGGAATCTCCCTTAATATCTATTGTTGTCATTCCAAAATAGTCGCTACTGCCGCTGTTTTCGGTATAGATATAATCGTTCAGTCCGTCACCGGAAGAAAGAATGTTTGGCTGTCTTATCTTGTCATCTATCTCAGTATAATGATCAAAACTTGTAGAATTCCATTCCAAACCGAGATTAAAAAGATCTTCTTCGGGATCAATATAAGGAAGTCTCTTTAAGTATCTTAACCTAATCGCCCTGGTTGCTTTTTTATACTTTCCATAAGATTTAATAGTAGTTACCAAAAAATTATTTTGGGAAGAAATATCAATCGTAACCTCATATTCTTTTCCATCAAAAGAACGAGTAGGAAACTCAATATTACAGTTTGTACAAGCTTGGGAATTACAATCAATCCCAGAACACCAGTCAGGATTATCAACACAACTAGCACAAAGACCGCTCACTTCGCCTCCAGGCCCCTGTTTCCTGTCTTGATAATAGGTTTCTTCAATTCCTGTATCTGCGGCAAAGAAAGCAACCACAGATTCTCCCACTTCTCTTATTATCTTAACTTCACTTATTAAAATTAAAACTAACCCTAAAACAATAATAAGGATTATAGATATTAAAGATATAGCAATAAAAATAGAAATCCCTTTTTGTTTATTTCCCATCATAAATTATTTCAAATATCTAAATTTCTTTGAGAGATTGTAGTTTGGACTTTTAAGCCAGGTTGATCTCCTGCCCCCTTCGCTTTAATCTCCAAGAGGAAGGTCACCCTGGGCTGTAAATTATCTTGCTCTGACTCTCCAAGAATATTGAACTCAAGTGAACTGATCTGAAACTTGTCTGAAGTTAAATCAAGGGTCTCTTGTCCAGAACTAATTTTCCTTTTGTGCTTCAGTTGACCGTTTTCAAGAAAAAACTCCTGACATTCGTCATCTTGAAGATGGTTTATAAATCTTATTCTGAAAGCTTCTTCATCTGTGTTTTCATAATTCAATCCCCCCTGACTCAAACATTCTCCCAAATCATCTTTTTTTGCCATTCTCAGAGCCCTACTCATAAATTCTGTAGCATAACTTGTCTGGTTTATAATTTCTTGTTTAAGTAGGACTTTTCTCTGGTGACGGACAATTAAAAGAAAGGCAGATATGGAGGAACCAATGACTAAAGAAAAAATCATAAAAGCCACCAATAACTCAATTACAGTAAAAGCTTTATTCCTCATAAAATTAATTTATTTTATTAAAACCAATTATATAAATGTTCGTTTACTTGAATCTCGTATGGTTTACCCTTCACTTCCCATTCCACGAAAACAGTAACATCTAAAGCTTCTTTTCCTATTATTTCTTCAATAATAATTTTTCTTTTAAATCTCGTTTCTGTAACCCCTTGATTATAAGCAAAAAAGGCACCATCTGTGGTTTCAAGATAGGATAGTTGGGAAGATTGATCTTTGGGTGTTAGTTCTGTGTCATCATAATCAACTTCACAGAAATTACCCTCACTTGCTGAACAAACAGTAAGTCCATTTTTCCAGCTCTCACCTTCCAGCCAATTTGTGTCCCGAATGTTTCTTACTATTTCAACCCCTTCTTGGGCTAGATATGCAGCTGTAAATTTAAAAGAAATAAGGGGAAGCAAAGAGACAATTCTTGTGAAAACAATCGAAAAAACAACAATACCAGCCAATAAAATACTAGCAGCTATTATAACCTCAGGAAGAGTAAATCCTTTTTTGGAAAAAGATGAAATCATAAGTATAAATTAATCTAAATTATTTTAGCTCCACCAAACCGCTTTTGTTAATTTCAATGGTTCTTGTTTTTAATGAATCTGAGCTGTCTTCTAAACAGCCATTATCTAAACAAATTTCAATCCTAACATTCACCCCAGGAGCTAAGACTGAGTCTGCTGGAGAGCCGTTAATAAAAAGTTGGGGGTTAGGAGGAACAAATACAATATGTAGATTACCGTTAAGATTGGGAGGAGATAAGTTTTTAATCTTTACTTTTTTTTCAAGACCTATTGGGGAAAGTTCTTTATCGGGAGAACTGTAGATATAATTTTCATCACAATCCACAAATAATCTATAAAAATCAGGATTCTGTTCGTCAAAAAAAGCTCCTACTACTAAACCTTCTATCTCCTCTACTGATGCTGTATTACCACAAATCTTCTCTTTGTCCCCTGAGGGTGAAAGAGCCCTTTCTTGAATCCTTCTTAAATCCTGAATTAATCTATGGCTTGACATTTGAAGTTTCTTTTGCTCCCTGAACTTTGGAAAATTAGCAATTAAAATTGTAGAGATTATGATAACCACAGAGATAACAACTATAACTTCAACTAAAGTGAATCCTTTGTTTTTTGTAAACACAGAATTAAAAGATTAAAGAAAAATACCAATTAATAAAGCTTTGCCCTTCAAAAAAAGCCATAAAAGTACCTGTTATTAAAAAGGGACCGAAAGGAATCTCAGTTCTCAGACCAGCTTTACCAGATAAAATCAGTCCCAATCCTATTATACCACCAATAAGGAAACTCAAAAACAAAGCAACCAAAACACCGGGAAACCCCAAAAAACCCCCCATAAAGAAACTAAATTTTACATCCCCAAATCCTATCCATTTCCCCCGAGAGAAAAGGAATAAGATTAAAAAAAACAAGCTCACTAAAATAGAGCTTAATAGTCTTTCTTTAAGGGCAGTGAAATCTCCTCTTAAAAAAGAAAGATAAAGGTGAAAAACAAAAGTTAATAAAATAGCGGGGAATATAATTCTATCTGGAATAATAAACCTTTTAAGATCAGAAATAAAAATTATTATTAAAAAAGAGAAGATTATTAAAAGATAGAAAAAATGTATAATATTCTGAAAAATCAATAATTCTTTTCCCCAAAAACCAAGGGTAAAAAAAGAAAATCTTAAAATTAGAACAAACAACAATCCAGTAATAAGCTCAACTAAGGGGTGCTGAAGGGAAATCTTTTTTTTACAATACCCACATCTCCCCCTTTGAATCAAAAAACTTAAAACAGGAATTAAATCATGCCAGTCCAATTTATGACCACATTCGGGACATTTTGATCTTCCCTTTAGAGAAGATTCCTTTCTTGGTAATCTGTAAACTACACAATTTAAAAAACTCCCCACAAAAAGCCCGAAGATAAACGTAAAGATTGTTAAAAAAATAACTATCATTTTTCTATTCTAATATATTTTTCTCTTAAAACAAAACCCCGCCCCAGGCAGGGTTTTGGATATAATATTTTCTAATTCAAAATTATAACAGGTCTCTGCAGTCTAATTGACCGTCTGAATTGTTATCTGCGGGAGCAGAAGGACAACTTGTTGTCTTCAGAGCTCTTCCGGTATTATCAGTACACCAATAATCAGCACTGTTCATTCTTGCACAAAAGTACCAAGCTTCACCGGTGTCAGAAGTTACCATGGTTTCACCATCAACCCAACAGTGACAATCAACCCCAGTAGTTGCACAAGTATCGCCAGAAGAACCACCGGGAACTAATTCAGCTATTGCTCCTTCAATTCTTTGTTCTTCTGTATCAGAACAAAAACCCGTGTAGGTTCCAGCAGTGTCATAAAATATCTCAGCTGTTGGTGCTAAACCAGACATATCGGCCTTGATAGCACCATCTTTTGCTTTGTTCCTTGCGCTTCTGACATTAACCAAAACAATACCTGCTAAAATACCAATGATTGCGATAACCACCAAAAGTTCAATTAAAGTAAAACCTCTAGACTTTTTCTCAAAAATTTTCATTTTCATTTAATTTTACAGATTTTATAGCCGACCTTTAAATTTATACTTTATTTATTAAATTATACTACAAGTAAATCAAGCAATCAATGTGAATAATTAAAAACCACCGATCATACCATAAAGGGGCCCGAAAACAGAAACTGCCAGAAGAGCAACAATACCACCCAAGAAAATTATTAATATGGGTTCGATTAAAGTCATAAAAGTTTCTGTGCTTCTTTGTATCTCTTTTTGGTAAAATTTTACTACTTCAGACAAAGAACTTTCTAATCTACCTGTTTTTTCTCCAACTTTTACCATTTGGGTCACAAAAGATGGAATAACCTCAGGATATTTTACCAAAACATAGCTTATTTGCTCTCCTTGGGCTACCCTCTTTTCTGTTTCTTTCAAAATCTCTTGATAAACGAAATTTCCTATTATCTTTTTGTTTATTCTCAGGGCCTGGGTTATGGGAATTCCAGCCTTAATTAAGCTTGAAAGATTCTCGGCAAAACGAGTCATAAATATTTTTTGGAAAAAATTACCTAAAAAAGGAAGGTTGATAATAATTTTATCGTAAATTTTTCTTCCTTTTTCGGTCTTCAGATAATAAATCAAAAAAACAATCAACCCCCCAAAAGCTAAAATTAAAACCCAGCCGAAATTTTTTAGAAATTCATAAAAACCAAACATTAATCTGGTAATAAGGGGAATCTCTCCCCCGGCTTCTTGTAATATTTCACTGAAAGGAGGAATAACGAAGAAAACTATAACTGTGATAGCTACCAAAAAAACAATTAAAACTAAAACAGGATAGAGCATCGCTTTTTTAATATCGCTCTTAATATTGTATTCCCTTTCCAGATGATCTCCCAGATAATGTAATGATTCTGAAATCTTTCCTGCGGCTTCCCCTGACTCAAGTAAACTAATATAGAAATTATCAAAAATTTCAGGGTAAACAGAAAAAGCATCGGACAAAGAACTTCCACCTTCAACTGCTTCACTGATCTTCAATACTTTTTCTTTAAAGTTTGTATTGGACATTTGAGAGCTCAAAGTCAAAAGGCTCTGAACAATAGGAACTCGAGAATCGAGCATCACTCCCAATTGGTGAGAGAATATAGCAACTTCTTTTGAAGAAACACCTTTGAATATTTTTGATTTTATCTTTTCAAAAGAAAGAAAAGAGCTTCTTTCCTTCCTTAATGAAGTAATAAAAAGCCCTCTTTTCCTCAGAACCTCAGTTGCTGCCTCCCCCGAGGAAGCTTCTATTTTGCCTGTTTTTAATGTTCCTTCTTTGTCTCTTGCTTGATAAGAAAATTTCATAAACTTTAACCCAATATGTTTCTTAATTCGACTGGCCTCAGAGAATATCTAACAGCGTTTTTTACGGATATTTTTTTCTTTCTCACCAAATCAGCCAAAGCTCTGTTTAAAGAAACCATTCCTTCTTTAGCAGAGGTTTCAATAACCGCTGGTATTTCATGAACCTTATTTTCTCTAATTAACGTTTCAACGGCTGAGGTGGCAAACATTATTTCACAAGCTGGAACAAAACCACCCTCAATTGAGGGAATTAATCTTTGAGAAACTACCCCAAGCAGTGATCCAGATAATTGATATCTTATCTGGTTTTGTTGCTCTGGGGGAAAAACATCAACAACGCGGTGAATAGTTTGAGAGGCTGAATTAGTGTGTAAAGTAGCAAAAACTAAATGACCTGTTTCTGCTGCTGTAATAACGCCTGAGATTGTTTCCAAATCCCTCATCTCCCCTACCATAATTACATCAGGGTCTTGACGGAAGGTAGATCTTAAGGCCTTATTAAAACTTGCAGTATCATGATAGACCTCTCTTTGATCAACAATAGCTTGTTTGTCGCGAAAAACATATTCTATGGGATCCTCAATCGTTATTATATGAACTGGTTTGGTTTCATTTATTTCTTCAACCAAAGCTGCTAAAGTGGTGGATTTTCCTTGACTTGAGGCGCCGGTTATTAAAACAAGCCCTTGGGGTCTTCTGGTAAATTCATGTAAAACCGGAGGAAGATTTAATTCTTCAATGCTTTTTATTTTAAAAGGAATAAGCCTTAAAACAATGCTAATATTTCCTCTTTGGTAAAAAATATTAACTCGAAACCTTGCTTTTTGCTCAAAACCATAAGAAAAATCAATTTCTTTGTCTTCTTGGAATCTTTTCCATTGAAAATCGGTCATCAAGGCGATAGCCAAACCTTGAGCATCTTTTTGGGTAATCTCTTTTTCTTTTATCAGGGGAGTTAATCTTCCGGTTATCCTTAAGGTTGGAGGATGACCTACCGAAATATGTAAATCAGATGCTTTTTCTCTGAAAACCTGAGATAAAAGGTTTTTAAGTTTTATAGAATAGTTCATGTATTGTTTAAACTAAATTTCAGTTATGAGTTTAAGAACACAATCAGATTTATTTGAGTATCTTTTTTACTTCCTCAACTACTTCAGTTGGAGTATAGTTTGCTTTAACTAAATATTCTACTATCCCCAAATCAAAGCCTTTTTTAATTTCATCTTTTTCTCCCAAATTAGAAAGAATAACTACCTTTACTTTCTTGAGTTTATTATCTTCTGTCATCTTTTCCAATAGTTGCCAACCATCCATTTTAGGCAAAACAATATCTAATAGAAGAAGGTCTGGTTTTTTCTTTTTTAACTCTTTTAAAGCTTTTTCTCCGTTTTCTGCCACCCTTATTTCATACTCCTCTTCTTTTAATCTAGTGACATAGATATCCACTAAAAAGGGGTCATCTTCAACTAATAAAATTGATTTCATAATATTAGATTGTAGGAATTAATTTTTAAACTAATTATATTCAGGAAAAGAATTTTAAATTTTTCTGACCTTTACAAAATAAATTAACTTGAGAAATTATCTTATTTGAGTTGATTTCATTACCTCCTCAACTGTAGTTACTCCTTTGAGGGCTTTCAAAACACCATCTTGAGCCATAGTTATCATTCCATGTTCTAAAGCTTTTTTTCGTATTTGCTCTGGAGATATTTTCTCTGAGATAGCACCAGATAACTGGTCTGTCATTTCCAAAACCTCAAAAATCCCAGTTCTTCCAGTGTAACCTTTGAAGTTGCATTTATCACAACCTTCTGCTCTGTATACATAAATAGTTTTGGAGGTATCTATTTCTTTCTTAGCTTTTGAAGGAAGTTTTTCAATTTGTTCTAATATGTATTTTTTAATTTTTTTGTCTGCTTTAACTTTCTTTTTACAATAAGGACAAAGAGCCCTTATTAATCTCTGGGAAATAGCAATATTTAAAGTGGGAGAAAGAAGAAATGGTTTTATGCCCATATCAATTAATCTGGGAATAACTCCGGTAGCGTTGTTAGTGTGTAAGGTTGATAAAACAAGATGTCCGGTTAAGGCAGCGTGAATTGCCAAGGCTGCTGTTTCTTCGTCTCTGATTTCACCAACCATAATGATGTCCGGATCTTGTCTTAAAATATGTCTCAGCCCCCTAGCAAAAGTATAATTAATTTCGGGCTTAACTTGAGATTGGTTTACACCCTTAATAGAATATTCAACTGGGTCTTCAAGGGTTACAATGTTAACTTTATCTTTGTTCAAAAATCTCATTATGGCGTAAAGAGTTGTTGTTTTTCCAGATCCTGTTGGTCCTGTGGCTAAAATTAAACCAAAGGGATCTTTAGCTGCTTTTTCAACTAATTCAATGTTTCTTTCAGAGAGCCCTAGTTCTTTGTAAGATTTAAGACCTTCCGTGGGATCAAGAACCCTTATTGCCACCTTCTCACCCAAAACAGTAGGGAAGGTCGAAACGCGAAAATCAATTTTTTTCCCATTAATTTCTGTAGAAAATCTGCCATCTTGAGGAATTCTAGTTTCATCAATTTTTAACTTGGCTAAAATTTTGATTCTAGCCACAATAGCTGAATGAACCCTGGTGGGCAGAAACAAGCTTGAGTACAGAATACCATTTAGCCTGAATCTAATTTTAAGCTTTTCTCTGGTGGGCTCGATGTGAATATCAGAAGCCTTACCTTCAACAGCGTGTTTTAAAACAACAGAAGTCATTTTAACAATTGGAGCGTCCTTAGCCACCCTTTCCATGTCGGGCAGTTCTTCTCTTCTTGGTGGAACGCCTATTTCTTCTTCTTCCAAAGCCTCCAGAGCCGTTTTAGCTTCTCTTTTTAAAGTTCTGTATTGTTTTAAAAGTTCTTCAAAATTCTTTTGACTAATTAAGTAAACTTTGTAATCAAATTTACCCTGTCTTGCTATAAATCGAAGAGCTTCTTTTGAACGAGTATCTTCTGGATAAACCATTCCTATCTCTACCGTATCGTCTTTCTCAGATAAAGGAATCATATTATAACTTAAAGCAGAGCTTTCTGGGATTAATTTTAAAGTTTCCAGGGGTATTTCCTCTGGAACAATTTCCTTCAGAGAAATTTTTAAAAGTTTACTCTTTAGCTTAAATAAAAAGTCCTCGGGAACAATATTTTTTTCTAAAATTATATCTTCTTCTTTCTTCCCGGTTCTTTTTTTCTCTAGCTGCAAATCCTTGGCTTTTGATTTGTCTATTACTCCTTCTTTGGTTAATTGTTTAATCAAACCCTCCATAATGAAGATTTATGGTTTTCTTAAAGTTTTTTTAATGTTTTATTCTTCTGTTGCTATTTGAGGAGGAACAAAAGGATTTTTTCTGCCGATTTCTGTTTTCTTAATCTCAATATTCTCAAGTCCCGTCTCTTCTAATAATATTTCAGCTTCGCTTTCTGAAACGGCTAAAATTTTTCCAGATCGGTCTATTCCGTCTTCTGTTTCTGCTATATAATTAAATTCTTTCTTTATTTCTGTAGGAAAAAGAGAAAGTTCCTTTAATCGCTGTGATTTTAGAATATCAAAATTAATCTTAACTTCTTTTGGTTTGAAAACTCTCTCTGGTGCTATGGACTGGGGCTTACTTAAAAAAACAACAAGAAGAATGATAATAAGACCCAAAGATACTATTCCAATAATGGCAGAAATCAGCACCGTCTGTGATCTTTTAGGAGATATAAATACAATAGCCATAGATTAATAAGAATAAACTCTTATTCCTAAACTAAATTGATAAATATTCGGTTCTTCTTCTGTTCTTGTTGCTCTACTTGAAAAAGAGACATTATCTAGTTCAATAATTCGGGATGAATTTTCCAGGCTAGAAATAAAGTTACGGAAAGCAGAATAAGAACCATCAACCCGAAGAGAGAAATTAGTCTGGTTAAGTTTCTCCTTTCCTCTGGCTTGGGAAGTTCCCCCTAGGTTAACCGTTCTTAGGACTAAACCATTTTCTTGGCTTTTTTCTTGAAGAAATGAAATAAGAGCAGGATAATTTATTTTATCGGGTAAAGCAGTATTAATTTTCTTTATATTCTCTTCATTTTCAACTAACTTTTGATAGACTTCAGCTATCCCCCGGAAATAATCTTCTTTTCCTTTTAGTTCGGCTTCTTTTTCTGCAATTTTAATTTGAAATTCTCTGATCTCTCTGTATCTTGGCAAAACGAAATAAAAGATCACAGCTAAAATAATAAAGACAATAACTGCTATAGCGATTGGTCTATCTAATTTCATTGTCTTAAATAATATTTATTGGGTAATTGTTTCAGATACAAGAGGTTTTTTAAAGAATATAATTTTCTATTCTGTTCCTTTAAATTGACTTAACAGATTCGGTTCAAACAAAAGGCTCAAACTAAAATTAATATTTCCATCTTCTGTTAAGGTTGTAGATAATGTATTTACTTCCTTAATTAATTTATTTTCTTCAAAATAAAAAATCTGGCGAGCTAAACTTTGGAAATCATCTGTGTCCCCTCTTACTCTTACACTATAACCTTGGGAGCTGAGGCCAAAGCTTGAAAACCAAACATTAGGAATGGTTGAACTTTCAATTAAAGCAAATAGGTTTGAGGATATTTTATGGTCCTCAAATATAACAGTAAAATCTTCTAGTTTTCTTTGAAAACGAAAAACCTGCTGTTCCAGGTCCTTTTGTTGTTCCGTTCCAGTTTCTACTATTTTCTGGTCTAATTCTTGGAGATGTTTTTTTTGAAAGGAGATTTTAAGACCAAAGAGAAAATAACAAATAACCGAAGCAACTAACAAAGATAAAACAAAATAAAGAACTAAATCTAGCCACCAATATTCTTTAGTCTTTAGTTTGTAGAGAAAATCATACCAAGGAGCCATAGTTTGTTTATTTTATTACTTTACTCATTATATAATAATCTAGATTAAATATCCAACCTATACTTTAATTATTGAAGTTCCTGTAAAGCAACACCAACAGCTGCTGAAAAACGAGGTCCTACTTGTTTTAAGGTTTTTCCTAAAATAGGCGGGTAGAGTAAATCAGAGAAACAGTTGGGAACTTTAGTTTCTTTTCCTGTCTCTTTTTCCACATATTCTCTTAATCCTGGCAAATTCGCCCCTCCACCAGATAAATATATTTTATTAACCTCTTTTCCTGTTTTGCGGGAAAATTCATCTGAAACTTTTTCAATCTCAGCTAAAAAAGGATCAATCAAAAGAGAAAGGCTTCTTTTAATTTCTTTTTGAGAAGAGATTAAACCCTTCTCTTGTTTAATCTCTTCTGCTTCAGCATAATCTAAATTCAAAGAAGAGCTAATAGCAAAAGTCAATTTGTTACTGGAAAATTCTGAACTGTAACTTCTTTTTAAATTACCTTTGTCTACTACACTTATAGTTGTGCTTTGAGCCCCAATATCAACCAAGCAAATAATGTCTTTTTCTTTTTTAATCACAGCCCTTGCTATCGCTAAAACTTCAGCTTCCAGAGCATAAAGATCAAGACCAGCTAATTCTGCTGTTTTTTGATATTTTTCAACAACTTCGTTTGGAATAGCAATTAAAAGTATTTTAAGATGATTATTGCCTCCGGGAGTTCCCCCGATTAATTTCCAATCCAAAGTAGTTTCAGATAAAGGAAGGGGCGTATAACGAGGAGCGGTGTAACGAACAGCGTCTGGAATTTCCCTTTCTGTCATTGGGGGCAATTCAAAGGTGGTGATAAAAGTAGAAAAATCAGGTAAAGTAAAGATGGCTGACTTGTTTTTAATCTTAGCTTCTCTAAGAATAGCTTTCAGCGCTCTCCCCACAAACTGTTCTGAAATTAAATGGGTTGTTTTTTCAAAAGTACGAAATTGCTCCTCAAAAAGAGCTTGAGATTTTATTTCCCCATAATTTTCCAGGGTTCTTCCTTTTCCCCAACGGGAAACTTCAACAAGTTTAATTGCTGAAGTTCCAATATCAACTCCCACAAATTTTTTGGGAAAAAGAAATTTAAAAGGATTGAAAAACATATTTTTTTATTATACCTCAAAATTCGTAATCTTTAAATCAAAATGATCTATTCGATTGTAGACTTCATAAAAGAGATTCTCTTTCCTAAATTCTGTTTGGGTTGTAAAAAAGAAGGAACTTATCTTTGTGAAGATTGTAAAGCAACCCTTGATATTCTAGAAACGCAATATTGTCTTTGTAATAAAAACCCAAAAAGAATCAAGGGAGCTGGAAAGTGTAAAAAGTGTTCTTCAAAACAATTATCTGGTCTCTATTTTGCTCTTTCTTTTAAAAAGAATTTTCTCGCTAGAAAATTAATTTCAAGATTCAAAAAAGAACCTTATATTAAAGAGCTATCCCATCCCCTCTCTTCTTTAATAATAGACCATCTTCTTTTGTCTGGAATAAAACTTAAGAAAGTTTTCAAAAATGGTGTCATTATTCCCTGCCCCCAAGACATAAAAGAAAACAAAAGAAAGGGTTTCAACCAGGCAGAAGAGATTGCCAAATCTTTGTCTAAAAGTCTTAAAAATTATTCTTGTTTTGTTTCTGTTTTAAAAAATTGTTTTTCCTCAAAAAGTCAAAGTTTAAAGAAAATAAAGAATAAGAAGGTTTTTTTAGTTAACGATACTTATAATAAGGAAGAATTAATGGAAAAAACAGTAAAAATCTTAAAGAAAAAAGGTATAAAAAAAGTCTGGGGAATCAGCTTAATAAGAGAAGAATAAAATTGACTTTACGATTTTCTTAAAGTAAAATACAGAGGAAAGAGGAGGAGTGCGCCGAATTGGTAAGGCAGCGGATTGCTAATCCGTAGCGGTGTAAAAAGTCGCTTGTGGGTTCGAGTCCCACCTCCTCCGCCCCTATAGATATTGGAGGGGTGCTCCGAATTGGCTAAGGAACCGGTCTTGAAAACCGGCGGGTGTTTACACCCTTGTGGGTTCGAGTCCCACCCCCTCCGCTAGTTAGAAAATAGGGTGCAAGGCGTAAAACATCACAGCTTCAGCCCTCGTAGTTTAATGGATAAAACGCTTCCTTGCGGAGGAAGTAACTATAGGTTCGACTCCTATCGAGGGCACCAAAACATGACTTTTCGCGGGCTGACGAGCGTCAGTGAGCGGCGGCGGGACGGGACGAATTGGATTTTTCAGAGATTTTTGCTAAAGTGAGTTTGCGCCACGTTGTATAGATACACAAGATTAAAAAACAGGAACTTACTTCTGTTTTTTAATTTTATTGTTTTTACTCAACAGTTACTGACTTGGCTAAATTTCTAGGCTTATCAACATTAATTCCTTTTTACAAAAAATGTGAAATGAAACAGAGCAACGAAATCCAGATGAGATTAAATTTTTAATTTGGAGTTATTTCTGTTCCTGTAAAATCCTTATCTTCAAAGTAATTTTTCAGTCTTTCTAGTTTCTTTCCGTTAATAATAACAACTTCAAGGTTCAATTCTTCCGCTCTTTTTGCAGCAATAGGATCAAAAGGAAAGTTCAAACCAGGGCTCCATTCTTTCGGTGCTAGTTTCCTGAAGTCTTTCCAGGAGATTTTTTTTAGAGGAACAGCATCTTTAAACTTATCTGGATCTTTATCATAGATATAATTTATGTCAGTTAGATTAAGCAGTTTTTTTGTTCCAAAGTTCTCAGCCAACAAGACAGCATCATGGTCTGTACTAAACCCTGGTTTCCAGCCTGCTGCTAAAAGAACTTTTTCTTTAAAATTTATTTTCTGGGTAGGATCTTTAATAATATCGGGGTAAGCTTGTTCTTTAAATATTATTTTTAAAAGATAAGCGTTAACGATGGTGGCTTGAATTCCAACCCAATCAGCATCTTCTTTTTCAATTCCCTCAAATGATTTAACGGCTGATTGAAGATTTCTTGCTAAAGATCCTCCTCCACAAACAATAACAAATCTTTTTCCTTTTTTTATTTGTTTCAGAATAATATCTTTGAAAGATTGCAAAAAAGAAATATCGATCTTTTCTGGGAAAATAAGAGAGCCACCAACAGAAATTACAATTAAATCTTTTTTCATAATTATTTATTTCTTTTTTTAAGAAGAAAGTCTATTAGCTTTTCTAAATTGCACGTTGCAAGACAACACTTTTCGTCTGCTGCGCCATAATATAAGAAAAGATCTCCTCCTTTTATTACAGCGCCTGTTGGAAAAACAACAAAAGGAACATGACCTTCTTTCTCATAATCTTCGCTGGGCTCCAAAATAGGAGTTGGGCTTCTTGCAATTATTTTCTGGGGATCTTTAAGATCCAAAAGAACAACTCCCGCTCTGTATACTTCTTCAGAATCAACACCGTGATATATCAATAGCCATCCTTTCTCTGTTTTAATGGGTGGTGGTCCTGCTCCAATTTTAGCTGTCTCCCATTTATATTCCCTCTTCAAAAACAGATGATCTTCTATATTCTCAAGGTAAGATTCCCAAAAACCTGCTGTTTTGTTTGCAATTAAGTCTTCAATACTATCAAAAAATATTATCTGAATTTCTGGTTCTGCTCTATGCAGGACAACAACCTTTCTCTTAATAGTCTCCGGGAAAATGACAGTATTTTTGTCTTCAATATTCGGACCCATGATTCCGTGTTTCTTAATTTCAGAGAAATCTTTTGTTGAGGCTAACCCTATTCTCTTGCCTTTTCCAGAATAAGCAGGACGAGAGAGGGCAGTATAAGTTATAAAAAATCTGTCTTTCAGTTTTGTTACTCGTGGGTCTTCACATCCATATTTATCATAATTTTCCCCAGGAGACAAAAAGGGGTTTTTTGATATTTTAAAGTTTTTTCCATCATCACTTTCAGCTAAATAAACTTTTGATATATACTTATCATAACCTCCCTTTTTTCTTTTTTTGTATCCTTTCTCAATAACCCGGGGAAGTAAATAAATTTTGTCTTTGTATTCTGCTGCTCCGCAATTAAATATAACCCCAAAATTATCTTTAATTTCAGCTGTTAATACAGGACCGTGTTTTTTAAATTCCATTTTATTTCGTTTATTAAACTTTGATTTATCTTACAATATATAGTTTACTAAAAAATAGGATAAAAATAAAACATGGAGTTATCAACTCAGATCAAAAAAATATCACAGATCGGTCCAAAATACCAAAAAAGATTAGAAAAACTCGGAATAAAAACAGTCCGGGACTTACTCTTTCATTTTCCCCACCGCTACGAGGATTTTTCAAATATTTCTTCAATATCAGAAATTAAACCAAACAAAAATGTTTGTATAAAAGGAAAAATAAAAGAGATAAAAAATACCAGAACTTGGAAAAAAAGAATGGTTATAACAGAAGCAATTGTTCAAGATAAAACAGCCCCCTTAAAGGTAATATGGTTCAATCAACCTTATTTAGAAAAAACCCTAAAGGAAGGAACAACTGTTTGTTTAGCAGGGAAAATAAGCTTAAGAAAGGATGGTATTTATTTAAACAACCCCATTTATGAAAAAATATTTGAGAAAGAAAAATTAATTCATACCGGGAGAATAATTCCTGTTTATCCAGCAACAGAAGGATTATCTTCCCGTTGGTTAAGATACATTATTAAACCCTTAATAGATGAATTTAAAGAAAAGATTCAAGATCCCTTGCCAGAAGAACAAAGGAAAAAGCACAATTTAATCCCTGTCAGAGAAGCTTTAGTTCAAATTCATTTTCCTAATTCTTTAAAAAAAGCAAAGAAAGCTCAAGAGAGATTTGCTTTTGAGGAACTTTTTTTAATTCAAATCTCTGTTTTAAAAGAAAAACTAAGAATAAAGAAAAAACAAGCAATTTCTTGTCCTTTAGATGCTGAATTAATGAAAAAATTCACTGATTCTTTGTCTTTCACCCTCACTGATTCTCAAAAAAAGTCAGCTTGGCAAATATTAAAAAATTTAGAAAAACCATACCCTATGTCAAGACTGCTTGAGGGAGATGTAGGGAGCGGTAAAACTGTAGTTGCCACAATGGCCGCTTTAAACACGGCCAAAGCCGGTCATCAGGTAGCTTTTATGGCTCCAACTGAAATTTTAGCTAAACAGCATTTCAGAGAAGTAAGAAAACTTTTAGATGATTTTAAGTTGAAGATAGGATTTTTAACTGGAAAACAAGATAAAATAAATACTGTTAAATTAAAAAATGATGTCTTGGAAATTTCAAGAAGAAGATTGTTGGAAAAATTAAAGAAAGGAGAAGTGAACATTTTAATAGGAACTCATGCTTTGATTCAAGAAAAAGTTAAATTCAAGGATTTGGCTTTGGTAATAGTAGATGAACAACACAGATTTGGGGTCGAACAAAGAGCAAGGCTTTGTGAACAAAAAGAATTTATCCCTCATCTTTTGTCTATGACGGCAACCCCAATCCCCAGAACTCTAGCTTTAACTGTTTATGGTGATCTTGATCTGTCTTTAATTACAGAACTACCCAAAGAAAGAAAAAAGGTCAAGACAAAAATTATCTCACCTAAAAAAAGAAAAGAAACCTATAATTTCATCAAAAAAGAAGCTGAAAAAGAACATGGTATTTTCGTTATCTGCCCCAGAATTGAACCAACTAAAAAAGAAGAGGATAAAACAGGCTGGGGAGATGTTAAAGCAGTAAAAGAAGAATATGAAAAATTATCTGAAGAGGTTTTCCCTAATTTAAAAATTGGAATGTTACACGGAAAAATGAAAACAAGAGAAAAAGAGAAAATAATGCGAGCTTTTAAAACCGGCTCAATTGATATTTTGGTTTCGACTTCGGTGGTTGAGGTTGGAATTGATATTCCAAGAGCCACCGTTATGATGATCGAGGGAGCTGATAGATTTGGTTTAGCCCAACTCCATCAGTTCAGAGGAAGAGTGGGAAGATCAAAATTTCAATCTTATTGTTTCTTGCTCGCTGATTCTACAACAAAAAAAACAAGAAAAAGATTAAAAGCTTTAAAACATTCAGAAGATGGATTTGAACTAGCAGAGAAAGACTTAGAAATAAGGGGACCCGGGGAACTTTACGGGGCTCGTCAATGGGGAATTCCTGATTTGGCTATGGCAAACTTAAAAAATACAGAACTAGTTGAAAAAACCAGAGAGTCAGCCAAAGAAATCTTAGACGAGAACCCAGAATTAAAAAAATACCCTGTTCTAAAAGAAAGAGTAAAACATTTTGAAAAAAGAATTCACTTTGAATAAACTATTTTCTAGCCTTTTCTGTAACCCAAAATCCCATATATTTTCCCAACATTAAATGGATTTGGGCATCTAAAGCAGGAAAAGAACCAAAAACGATCAAAGTAACAGGCAAAAGAACCCATTGTAATAATAAAAATAAATATTTCGTTTTACTTGTCTCTTCTGGCCGAGGAGGCAAAAGGAGCATACTTAAAATAGCAGAGACAATCATACCGATCATAGCAAGAGTCATAATCCTCCCTGTTAATCTTGGTAAGTTGTAAGAAAGTAAACTTCTACTGAATTTCTCACCCCCTAAAATTAAAGGCAACCAACCCAAAATAAATATTAAAAGGGTGGATGTTGCCCAAGACCAGTAACCATCTAATATGGTAAACAAATGTTTTAATTTTTCTGGAAGAGAAATTTTTTTGTTCTTTAAAAACCCATATATCAAATAGGGTATTTCTTCACACCCCCAGGCCCATCTTCTCTGCTGTTTGTATTGATTTATTATTGTCTTCCAAAGATTATCAGCCAAAACAGCATCCATTGAAACAGGATAATACAAGGGTACGACTTTGTAATCTCCATTGTAATAAAGGTAAG
This sequence comes from uncultured Candidatus Saccharibacteria bacterium, assembly GCA_964482615.1. GTDB lineage: Bacteria > Patescibacteriota > Minisyncoccia > Minisyncoccales > CAYZYK01 > CAYZYK01. The sequence goes on along the minus strand of CAYZYK010000001.1, from coordinate 29,663 downwards.
ATTTCCAAAAAATTCTTGAGTCATCAGAAACCATGTTGTTAGGATAACCTACCTCTTCAAATATCCAGAAAGGCATAGAATGGGAAGAATAAGTTACTAGTTTCTCTGATCTTCCTTGTTGAACCATCTGCCAGAAAGTGTTTGAAGTAGCAACCAATCTACTGAAAGCAGGAGCTTTCCAAATATTATTGTTATAAACAGGAACAGGCTGGTAACTTGTTTTTTGTGGATTTTCAACTGTTAAAAAATGATAAGTTAAGCAAGAAAAGTATCGAGGATAAACTTTAGTGTCAATATCAAAACTTGAAACGATAATGTTTTTATAAGGAATATTTAATTTGTCTATTATTTTTTCTTTCGCTTCTCTTACAGCCCACTTTTCATTAGATCCTTTTCCTGCAAGCTCACCTGGAATATCTTTTGGGTGAACTGTAATTAAGAACTGATAGAAACTATCTTCATATTCTTTTTTTATTTCATCTGCCCTTTCCTGAGCTTCTTTACCTGCTCTTTCTTCAAGACCAAGAACTATAATCATTTTATCTTTAGGATGATCAGAACCAATCAAAGCATTTAAGCTACTTTTTATTATCTCTGGTTTCTCTTTGTAGGTTGGTAAAACTATTAAATGATAAATATCTTTCCAGTCTTTGTCTTTCAATTCTTTAAGCTTTTTTTGCCAATTAGTTTTCAAATTCCTCTTCATTTTAATATAGGTTGCTATTTGGTGGATAGAGAAATAACAGATTTTACAAAGATAAAAGAAACAAAAGAGAATTATAAAAATAGCAACAAATGACGGCAAAATCCAAGAAAAAACGAGAACCCCAATTAAGGTTCCCAAACTTATAACCCCAGGAATTATTTCAAAGAAACGATAAAGGTTTTTTCTTTTTGGATCTTCAAAGTCTGGAGCATGACCAACTTCTAAGTATTTTTTAGACATAGGATGATAAGAGAAAACAAACAACCAATTTATTTCAGGTATTGAATTTTTTAATTCCATCAATCCATCCCCTAATCTTAAAAAAATATTGACGCTTACTTACTCTTACGTCTACTGTACCATAAGGAAGGGTGTTTCTGGGACATTTCCCCTTACTTGCCCGACTTTTACACCTTTTAGTTCTAATCCGTTCTTGAGAAATGTTAGTTATACCTGCCCAAAAATTAATAATAGATTTCTTATTAAGATTTGGGTGTGTTTGAATTGATAGCCTTATTCTTTTTTCGGGAACTTTGATAATCCTTCGAAGAAATCGCAAAAACAAAAGAATCATTGCCGGATCAGAATTAACGAAACAAACACAAGACGAATTTGTATTTTGTTGTTTTTTATATCCTTCTGCCCAATAAAGAGCGCTTCCAACCAACAACAGTTCATATTCTGAAAAATCTTTGATTCTGTTAGCGACATTTTTTCTTATTCTCTGATTTTCAAGATAGATTCTCTAGCTGCGTTTTTTATTAAATTCTAATAATTTTTTTCTGCCCTTCTTGTCTTTTTCTTTAAGAATCTTTTGGGCAGATTTAGGCAATTCCAGACCTTTAAACCAACTACTAAGCGTGCTTTTGGGAATTCCCAAAGCTCCTTTTATTTCTCTATAACTCTTTCCTTTAATTCGTAGATTAAACGCCTTTTTATATTTGCTTTTATTTCTGGGGGTCATGTGGCCCCAAGGGGAATCGAACCCCTATTACTTGATTGAAAATCAAACGTCCTGTCCGTTAGACGATGGGGCCAACAATATTTTAATCTTATCTCAAAAATTGAAAAAAATCAATATCTCAGATAACATAAATATTACTCATTTTTTCTTTGTTTTTTAAATTTATGAAAATATTAGGAATTGAAACATCTTGTGATGACACTTGTGTGGCTGTAATTGAGGTCTTAAACAAAAAAGAGGCTGATTTTAAAATCTTATCGAATATTGTTTCCTCTCAAGTTGAAATCCACAAAAAATATGGTGGAGTTTATCCTACCTTAGCAAAAAGAGAACATCAAAAAAACTTAATCCCCGTTCTTGAAAAATCCTTAAAAGAAGCTGATCTTTTTTCCAAACCAAAGAAAAAAATAAAACTCAAAAAAGAAAAGATAAAAAATATCTTAAAAAGAGAAAAAAATCTTCTAAATAACTTAAAAATATTCCTTAAAAAAACCAAAAAACCAAAAATAGATTTAATTGCTGCAACAACAGGCCCAGGGCTTGATCCTTGTTTATGGACAGGAATTAATCTCACTAAAGCTTTAGCTTTAAGTTGGAATTTACCTGTTGTTCCAGTAAACCATATTGAAGCTCACATTCTATCTAATTTTGTGAAAAGAAAACCCAGAAATGAACTTTTCCCTGCCATATCTTTGATTATTAGTGGAGGACACACTCAATTAATTTTAAGCAAAAAAATAGGTAATTACGAAATAATTGGAGAAACAAGAGACGATGCAGCTGGTGAATGTTTCGATAAAACAGCAAGGATACTCGGTCTTCCCTATCCCGGGGGCCCTATTATTGAAAAAAAAGCAAAAAAGAAGGAAGGAAAATTTAAATTTAAAATTGAACTGCCAAGACCAATGATTAACAGTAAAAATTATGATTTCAGTTTTTCTGGTTTAAAAACTGCTGTATTGTATGATTTTAAAGAAAGAAAAAAAGAGGAAAAAGAATCGGAACAATATATCAAAGAAATGGCAAAAGAAATACAACAAGCAATAATTGATGTTTTAATTAAAAAAACAATAAAGACAGCAAAAGATAAAAAAGCAAAAAGCATTCTTTTGGGTGGTGGGGTAACAGCAAACAAAGAATTAAGAAAACAGCTCAAAGAGAAAATAAAAAAAGAAATACCCAAAACAGAGTTTTTAGTTCCGAATATTAAATATTCTGGTGATAACGCTTTAATAATAGCAGTTACGGGATTTTTCCGCAGAGAAAACAAAAAATCCTGGCAGGAAATAAAAGCCGAACCAAATCTTAGATTAAAATAAATTTAATAATTGTACTGTCTGTGTTAAAATATTCTTAAATATGGAACTTCCAAAAATCTACAATCCAAAAAAAGTTGAAGATAGAATCTATAAGATTTGGGAAGAATCAGGGTTTTTCAATCCAGACAACAATTCTGGAGAGAAAGGAAATTATTGTATTACTATTCCCCCACCCAATGTAACGGGCAATCTACATATGGGCCATGCTTTAAATTCTGTTATCCATGACATTTTAATTAGAAGGAAAAGAATGCAAGGTTACAGAACCCTTTGGTTGCCAGGAACAGATCATGCGGGAATTGCTACTCAAAATGTGGTTGAGAAAAAATTAAAAAAAGATAGCAAAACAAGATTTGATCTTGGTCGTGAAAAGTTCATTGAGAAAGTTTGGGAATGGAAAGAAAAATACGGCCATATTATCTTAAACCAGTTAAAAAAACTAGGCTGTTCTTGTGACTGGTCAAGGACTAGATTTACCATGGATAAAGATTACAGTAGGGCGGTTAGAGAAGCTTTTGTTCATTATCATAAAAAGGGTTGGATTTACCGAGGAAAGAGGGTGGTTAACTGGTGCTCAAGATGCTCTACTAGTTTATCTAATCTTGAACTAGAATATGAAGAAAAAAAAGGGAAACTCTGGTATATCCTTTATCCTCTGAAAGGAGCTGAAGAAAAATATATTAAAGTTGCAACCACCCGACCAGAAACAATGCTTGGAGATACAGCAGTTGCTGTTAATCCTAAAGATAAAAGATACAAGAAGTTAGTAGGCAAAAAAGCTATTTTACCTTTAGTTAAAAAAGAAATACCTATAGTTAAAGATATTTTGGTTGACCCAGAATTTGGAACAGGAGCTGTTAAAGTTACACCAGCTCATGATTTTACAGATTACAAGATAGGGGAAAAACATAATCTAGAAAAAATCCAAGTTATAAATAAAGAAGGAAAGATAACAAAAAATGCTCCTCAAAAATATCAAGGACTTAATGTTAAAGAAGCCAGAAAAGAAATTGTAAGAGATTTAGAAGAAAAAAATCTTTTAGAAAAAACAGAAGATTATGAAACCAAAATCCCAAAATGTTACAGGTGTGGAACAACAATTGAGTTTATTCCTTCTTGGCAGTGGTTTTTAAAAATGGACAAGTTAGCTAAAAAAGCAAAAAAACCGGTTAAAAAAGGCAAAATAAAATTTAATCCTTCCAACTTTAAAAAACCGTATTTTGATTGGTTGGATAATATAAGGGATTGGTGTATTTCAAGGCAAATCTGGTGGGGTCACAGGTTGCCTATTTTTAAATGTGAAAATTCAAAAAAAGAAAAATTCTTCGCTTCTGTTGAAAAGCCAAAAGAGTGTAAAATTTGTAAAAGATGCAGCCCAACTCAAAGCAAAGATGTTCTGGATACCTGGTTCAGTTCAGCTCTATGGCCTTTTGCTACTTTAGGTTGGCCAAAAAAAACAAAGGACTTAAAATCTTTTTACCCCACTGACATTTTAATTACAGCAAGAGATATAATAAATTTGTGGGTATTAAGAATGATCTTTTCGGGAATGGAATTTATGAAAAAAATCCCTTTTTCTGATGTCATTATCCATGCAACAATTTTAACCAGAGATGGTAGAAGAATGTCAAAATCTCTGGGGACTGGAATTGATCCAATGGAATTAATTGAAAAATATGGTGCTGACTCTACAAGATTTGGAATAGCTTATCAAATTATGGGCGGACAAGATATTCGTTTTGTTGAAGATAATATTGCTATGGGAGAAAAATTCTGCAACAAAATATGGAACGCTACTCGCTTCCTTCTGGAAAACATTAAAGGATCTAATTTCAAGAATTTAAAAGAAATCTTAGATTTCAAAACCTTGACTGATTCAGATAAGAAAATAATAAATAAATTAAACAAAAACATAAAAGAGATAAACAAGGACTTGGATGAATTTGAATTTGGACAAGCAGCTCATAAACTTTACGATTTTTTCTGGCATGATTTCTGTGATAACTATATTGAAGAAAGCAAGGAACAATTAAAAAAGGATGAACAAAAAGAAAATACAGAAAAGATCTTATTATATACTCTGATTAATTCCTTGAAACTTCTACATCCTTTCTGTCCCTTTATTACAGAAGAGATTTACGGGAAATTACCAATAAAAGAAAAAGAATTATTATTAATTGAGAGGTGGCCGGAACCAAAAAAGAGTAAGAAATAATATTATTTATGGATTATCTTTTTTACATTCTTTTGGGGATTTTACCCAGCATAATCTGGCTCTTATTTTATTTAAGGGCAGATGTTCATCCAGAATCAAACGGGATGATTCTTAAAATATTTTTTTATGGGATGGTAATAGCTATTCCTGCGGCAATAATAGAAATATTAGTTGAATTTTCATTGGTAGAATTCAAAAACATATTCAAATTAGATTTATTAATTCCTTTAATTGTGGTTTTTGATTGGTTTGTGGTGGTTGCTTTCACAGAAGAAATATTAAAATATCTAGTAGTTAAATGGAAAGTTCTCAGAAATTCTGAACTTGATGAACCAATAGATGTTATGCTTTATATGATAATCGCTGGGCTTGGTTTTGCCGCTTTAGAGAATATTTTTCTTTTCTTAACTAATTATCCTTATTTATTACAAACTGTGGGATTGGCTGTATTCCGATTCATCTCAGCTACTTTTTTACATGCTTTATCTTCTGCTCTCCTAGGTTACTTTTTGGCTCTTTCTTTTTTGAATATTAAAAAAAGAAAAAGGTTTCTTTTCTCTGGAATTTTATTAGCTGTTTTTTTGCATGGAGCTTATAATTTTTCTATAATAGAGAGTAAGGGAGCATTAAAGGTTATTATCCCCGTAGCCATTATTGTGTTTTTAGCTTTCTTTGTTTCTCGGGCATTAAAGAAACTTAAAAAAATAAAAAGTGTTTGTAAAATAAAATAAATTATGTTTTTTTCGAAGAAAACAAAATCAAAACCAAAAAAGAAACTTTCCTCCGGTAAGAAAGAGGGAGGGAAAGAAAAGTCCTGGCTTCAGCCAGAAGGAAAATTAGCTGTCGATGTTTATGAGACTGACTCAAGCTTTGTTGTTTTAGCTGCTGTTGGGGGAATATCAACAAAGGATATTAATGTTTCTGTTGAAAAAGATATGTTGATTATAAAAGGAAGTAGAGAAAATCCCGTTCAACAAGATGATAAAAAATATTTTTACAAAGAATGCTATTGGGGTCCTTTTTCAAGAAAAATAATAGTACCCCAAAACGTAAATACTTCAAAGATAGATGCTTCAATGGAAAATGGAATCCTCAAAGTAGAATTACCCAAACTTCAAAAAGAAGAAAAACAGAAGATAGATGTGAAATAGAAATGAGAATTCTCAATTCTAAAAACCCAGTTAGTTAACTGGGTTTTTTGTGTCCCCGGCAGGATTCGAACCTGCACCCCTCGCGGGACGTGGTCCTAAACCACGCGCGTCTGCCATTCCGCCACAGGGACAGAATTTTTGCTTATAAATTATCTACTATCATACTTACTATCGTATTAGCTAAAATAGCTAGAATCAATCCCGTAATACCCCAAATGAAAGCTTTTTTTGCTTTCCCTAGTTTTTCTGGTTCTCCTGTTGCTGTAACAAATAAAATTCCAGCATAAATAAGCATGACAACAGCAAGTGTACCAGCAATAGTCCAAGCTACATCCGAAACGCTTTCTATTTTTTCTTTAATCGGAGTAACATCAACAGCATCAGTTACAAGAGGAAAGACCAGAACAACAAGAATAATTGAAAAGAGTAAAGTCTTTTTCATATTTAAATAGCTTTTAGTTAATCTTTTTAAAAAATCTAACATTTTTTGATTAAAGGTTAAATGCCTGTTATCTCTCTCATTATTGTGATTATAACGGGAACAATAATCAAAACAATCACGGCAACTAATCCCCAGAGAAACGATTTCTTTGCTTTGGAAATCTTGTCTGGTTCCCCTGCTGCCGTAGCAAACAAAATAGCTGAGTAAAAAAACATGATTACTATTGTTGCCACAGCAATAGCGTAAATTGGAAGGAGAATAGCGTTACCTATTTTATTCCAGCTATCTATTGCAGTAGGTGCATCCTGTATTCCCCAAGCTGCCATGACTGCAGCGGGTAATAAAGGTAAAAAAATCATTAGGAGGATAGATACAGAAAAATATTTTTCAATTTTCATTATTAGAGATAAAAAATTAAAGATTTATTAAGACTAAAAAATACCTTTTAAAAAATCTTTTATAGGCTCCCAAGCATTGAATTCCCAAGTAAAGTTTTTAAATGTTTCGCTTGTTATTATTCTAATTATAAACGCTATTAGGATCACCACTATTCCTATTATCGCATAAAGAAACATTTTCTTTGCTTTGGAAATCTTGTCTGGTTCCCCTGCTGCTATAGCAAACAAAATAGCAGCGTAAACAAGAAATCCCAAAACCACAATAGTGGCAACCCAACTCAATATGTTAGCCAATCCGCTCTCTACAAAAGCCCAATGCTTGGGTCCTGGCGCTGTCTCTTGAATATCTAACCCATTAGTTACAAAAGGCAAAGAGAAAAGAAAAACACAGATTAGAAAAAAGAAAGTTTTTTTAATTTTCATCTCTTGGTTTTTTTATTTTTATAAAAAATAGCCAACTATAGTAAATATAGAGCTTGCTATAATTGCTATTATTACACCAGCTATACCCCAAAGAAAAGCTTTTTTTGCTTTTGTAATTTTGTCTGGTTCACCAGAAGCAGTAAGAAAAAGTATTGCAGCATAAAGAAGACTAATAACCGCTGCTGCAGTAGCTACAGCGGCTACCGCATTTACAACACCTATAATTATTTTGTCTAAACTTGAGCTTCCACTGCTGACTACAGCAGCAGACATGATTGCGGGGATTATTAAAAATACCAAACAAAATATGGGAAATAAGTTTTTTTTCATCTTTTATCTTTTAGATTAAAGTTTCTTTGACTTTAAGGGGTTTAAGCCCCCAACATATATCCTACTATATTAATTATAGTATAAGCAAGAAAAGCTACTGCTACTCCAGCAATTCCCCAGATAACCGCCTTTTTTGCTTTATCGATTTTCTGAGGATCTCCCGAGGCAGTAAGAAATAATATACCAGCGTATAAAAAGGCTATTATTGTAACTCCAACAAAAACAGACCACATAGCTGTTGTAAGACCAAGCACAAGCTGAGGCCAAGTAATATTACCTATAATAATCTGGGCTTCAGCTCCCAAGGGAAATATTGAGATGCTTAATAATATTAAAGTAATCAATATTTTTTTCATCTTAAAATATTATTTAGATCTTTGATTTCTGCCTTTTGCTTCCTCTATTTTATCTTAAAAGAAAAATCTTGTCTAATAAAATAAGCTCAATCCAAAAATTATAATGGATTAGAGCTTATTCATTCTTTATTAAAACAAATTTTTTAAACAGGGATTCTATATCTCTTATCTCTGGTTAATAAGCTCCCAACAAATTTCCCACAAGTTGAATTATTGTGAAAGCAATTATAGCCACTGCAACACCAGCTATACCCCACAAAAAAGCGCTTTTCGCCTTGGTGATTCTTTCTGGATTCCCGGATGCTGTCAGAAACAAAACACCCGCATAAATGAACAGGACAATAGCAAGAGCAACGAAAATCAACCATACTTCAGCTATCACATTATTAAACATATCACTAAAGCTTGACGCCCAACCTGAACCAGGGGGGTTTTGAGCAGCCGTCACCAAAGGTAATCCCACAAGAGAAACAATAACCGAAAATAACAGTAATCTTTTCATGTTCTCTTTTATTTTTATAGCTTAAATTTTACCTTAACAGGGTTTAGCGACCTTTTGAATACCAAAAATTTAAAATTATTTTCTATTCTCTAAATTTAATCTTTGAATTGAAATTTGTCAAATTCAACTTCAATTGAATTCTCTGTGTTACTTCTCTTTTAAGCACCCATAATGCCAATAACGATCTGAACTATTCCATATCCCAACACAGCTATTGCTATTCCTGCTGCTCCAAAGATAACAGCGCTTTTTGCTTTAGCAACGCTATCTGGATTACCGCCTGCGGTAAAGAAAAGTATTCCAGCATAAATAAACATAATGATAGCAAAAACAGTGAAGGCAGCCCAGATTATTGATTTTATTGTCTGAAGAATAGCAATAATGTCAGTGGGTGGGGAGGGTTCTCCAATTTGAGCTGCAGCCACGACAGGTAAAGCCAATAGACTGCTGAGAATTAAGGTAGATATTATTCTTTTCATGATTTTTCTTTGTGTCTTATTATAATGATGGTACTCGACTTTTATTATAATCTATTATACATAATAAATGAATTCTAAGCCACCTTCAAAATCATGGCTTAGAATTCATTGTTGTTAGAAAAATTAGCTTAAATTCAGTATTAAGCACCCATAATACCCATAACGATCTGAACTATTCCATATCCCAACACAGCTATTGCTATTCCAGCTACACCGAAAATAACAGCGCTTTTTGCTTTGGCTGCTTTTTCGGGATCACCACCTGCGGTAAAGAAAAGTATTCCAGCATAAATAAACATAATGATAGCAAAAACAGTGAAGGCAGCCCAGATTATTGATTTTATTGTCTGAAGAATAGCAATAATGTCAGTGGGTGGGGAGGGTTCTCCAATTTGAGCTGCAGCCACGACAGGTAAAGCCAATAGACTGCTGAGAATTAAGGTAGATATTATTCTTTTCATGATTAATATTTATTTTTGTAATTTATAAAATCTTTATTTCGACCTTTAGGTTTTATATTGTAATATTTTAGAGGATATTAAGAAACTTATCAACAGGGCGCTGTTAATAACTTAGGGAGCTGTTTTTAAAAGAGATTCAACTACGGTCCCTATAGCTCGGGCCATAGAAGCAATAATAACTCCTATTATGGCATATTTTACCATAGTTTTTGCTTGGCTAATCTGGTTGAGATCCCCTGCTGCTGTAATAAAATAAATCGCAGCAATTATTAACATTAAAACAGCCAGAGAACCAACAATTAATTCAATTATTCCCGCGATTGCATCAATGAGATCGTCAAAAGTGTCAACATTTAAAGGGTTCTTTATTTTAACGGCTTCGGTAAATGAAAAAAATGATAAACCGGTCAATATTATTAAAAGAAGAATTAATTTTTTCATTAATATATTATAAATTAATTATTTTGTAAAAATCAAACCATAATGGTAATCACCCGGTGAAAATTCCTTCTTTAGTTTCAAGCCTATTTTCTCTGCAATTTCTTTAACTTCTTCTTTTGAAATTCTCCCCTCTCTGGGACCAAGCGGAGATTCTTTTTTCCAATCTAAAACAAGGAGTTCACCTCCTTGTTTTAAGATTCTTTTAGCTTCTTTCATCATAGACTCCTCATCTTCTGCTTGAAACAAAATATTAGGTATTAAAACTATGTCCTGGCTTTCTCTGTGCAGGGTAGATCCTTTTTCTGCTTCCAAGTTACAAATTATAGTTTCAATGTTTGCTATTTTTTCTAAGGTTGCTTTATTCTTCAAAGCAGATAGTTTCTCTTCTAGAATATCCAAAGCATAAACCTTTCCCTGTCTCAGTCTTTTAGCTAGGGGAATACTGAATCCTCCAGCTCCAGAACCAAATTCTGTAGCTGACATATTTGCTTTTAACTGAAGGTTATTTAAAACCTGTTCTGGGTTAAGCATAATATAGAGTTAATTAGATACAGGTTCCAGAAGCCACCTCGTCTCCTTCTTTCAATCTCATTATTCTTACTCCCTGAGTGGCTCTGTTGTGAGTTGAGATAGAATTAATTTTAATTCTTATCACCTGACCTCTTCGAGAAATAACAATCAGATCTTTCTCTTCTGAACTCAGAACTTTGGAGATAACTATCTCTCCTGTCTTTTTGGTAATATTTGCTGTCTTAATTCCTATTCCACCTCTTTTTTGGGTCCTGTACTTTGAAAGTTTAGTTCTTTTTCCATAACCTTTTTCTGTAACTACCAATACTGATTTTTTCTTCTTTGTCTTTTTGTCTTCTTTTTTATGAATAACATCCATACCTATGACTTCATCTCCCTTTCTCAGTTTTATTCCTGTTACGCCATAAGTTGCCCTTCCCATAGATCTTACTTCTTTTTCTTTGAATCTTATTGATTTTCCTTTCTTGGTAATTAAGATTATTTCATCTTTTCCTGTTGTTTTTACGACTTTTCTTACCAAATCTCCTTTTCCCAACTTTATAGCTCTGATTCCAGTTCTTCTGACGTTTTTAAATTTCTCTAATTTCGTTTTCTTAATTTTACCATTTTTGGTGACCATAACCAAATATTTTATCCCCTTCTCTTCTTCTTTCTTTAAGGGAACCAAAGAAAGTACATTTTCTCTTGGTGAAATATCCAAGAAGTTAACCAATCCTCTTCCTCGGGCTACCCTCTTCCCTTCTGGAATCTCATAAACTTTAGTTTGAAAGGCCTTTCCTGTGTCGGTGAAAAAAAGCAGTTTATCATGGGTTGAGGCCGAGACAAAATGTTTTACTATATCACCCTTCATAGTTTTCATTCCTATTATTCCTTTACCTCCCCTTTTCTGAATCTTATAGGTTCCGGGCTTTAATCTTTTAATATAACCTCCTTCGGTTAAAGTAATAATGGTTTCTTGAAGGGGGACTAGATCTGCTTCTTTTATTTCTTTTATTCCTCCAATAATAACTTCTGTTCTTCTTTCATCGCCGTATTCTTTCTTTATTTCTTCAAGTTCTTTTTTAATAATTCCTTTTATTTTCTTTTTGCTTTTTAGAATAGTGGTTAACTCTTTAATCTTTTCTTTTATTTCTTTAAGTTCTTTCTCAATATTTTCTCTCTCAAGCTTGGCCAAAGATTGGAGCCTCATCTGTAAAATAGCTTCTGCTTGTTTGTTGGAAAGTTTAAACTTCTTTTTTAAGTTAGTTTTTGCCTTATCCCTGTTAGATGATTTTTTAATTGTTGCTATAACATTATCAATATTCTTTATGGCAATACTTAATCCTTCAAGAATATGAGCTCTTGTCTTAGCTTTTTCCAAATCAAATTTAGTTCTTCTTTTCACAACCTCCTTTCGATGCTCAATAAAGTAATTGAGAGCTTCGCTTAAAGAAAGAATTTTGGGTTGGATTCCATCAACTAAAGCCAACATATTCAAGTAGAAATTCTTTTGAAGATCAGTGAATTTGTAGAGACGATTTAAAACCCTGCGAGGGGAAGTTCCTTTTTTAACATCTATCAAAATTCTCATACCCTCCCTGTCAGATAGATCTTTAATATCTCTTATTCCTTTTATCTTCTTGTTGGAAACTAAATCAGCCATTTTCTGAACCAAGCTGGACTTTTGAACTTGATAAGGAATTTCAGTAATCACAATTTGAGCGCCACCTTTCTTTTTTTTCTTTATATCAGCCTTTCCCCTGGAAACAATCTTTCCTTTGCCCTGGGAGTAAGCAGAAATCATTCCTTTTTTATTGTAAATTATTCCCCCAGTAGGAAAATCAGGCCCTTTAATGAATTGAAAAAGATCTGAGGTTTCAGTATCGGGATTGTCAATAAGATGAGAACAAGCATTACATATTTCAGATAGATTATGAGGAGGAATGCTGGTTGCCATTCCAACAGCAATTCCTAAAGCTCCGTTTAATAAAAGTTGAGGAACGGGAGAAGGAAGAACAACGGGTTCTTTTCTTGTTCCATCATAGTTATCTATAAAATCAACGGTGTCTTTTTCAATATCTGCTAACATTCCCTCGCCAATTGGAGATAATCTGCACTCTGTATATCTCATGCTGGCTGCGGGATCAGAATCAAGAGACCCAAAGTTTCCTTGGCCGCTAATAAGGGGCAATCTTAATGAAAAATCTTGTACCATTCTTACTAGAGCATTATAAACTGCTACATCGCCGTGAGGGTGGTATTTACCCAAGGTGTCACCAACCACAGTAGCTGATTTTCTAAACCTGCCATTGTGTCTCAGTCCCATCTCGTACATAGCATAAAGAATCCTACGGTGAACAGGTTTCAATCCATCCCTTACGTCGGGTAAAGCCCTTGAAATAATAACAGACATTGCATAATCAATGTAACTTTCTTTCATCTCCTCTGTTATTCTCCTCTCTTTAACCTCGCCTATTTTGTTTTTTTGTTCTGTAGATTTTACCATTTTTATTCTTTTTTTAGTTCGTTTTCAACAGAGCTTTTCTCTTCGTTTTCTGTTAAAGATTTTTCAAAATCTTCTATTAATTGATTTGTTTTCTCGGGGTCCTGTTTTATTCTTTCAAGTAAAAGCTCTGCCTCTTCTGGGTTCTCTTCTATCAATTTTCTTAATCTTTCTACTCTCTCTTTCTCTATCCCAATATCCGGAAGATTTATTTCCTGAAAGTTCTTCTCTATTTCTTTTTTAATTGATGAAATATTATATTCTCCTCTTAAATCTTCTTTTCTGAATTCTTCTAGTCTTTGTTTGGTTTGTTTTAACCAGACATAACCAAGGATTAATGCCAGGATAGCAACTATTAAAATTAAAATTGCTTCTTTTTTCCTTTTGGATAGTTTCTGACTCTTCTTTAATAATTCTTTTAATTTCTCTTTTTTTTTCATCAGGAATGAAGAACCACTATTTCCATTTTTTCTTTGGGCAGTTTTTTTTCTTTAATGGAAAGGCTGGGTTGTTTTTTTACTGAATTCTGACCCATGACCTTCAAGAATTTGTTTAAACTATCCAATTTTGCTTTAAGTTTAGGAATTTTGTAATGCATAGGGATAACAATTTTAGGTTCAATCTGAGAAATTATGCCTTGAGCTTCTCGGGCTGAAATAGTAAAATTTCCCCCTACGGGAACAAGTAAAATATCAACTGTTCCTATCTTCTCAACTTGTGAATCGGTTAATTCTTTCTGTCCCAAGTCTCCCAGGTGACATAGTGTCATTGCCCCATTTCTGATAGTATAAATCGTGTTTTTTCCCCTCTCTTTCCCCTTAATATCGTCATGAAAAGAAGAAATGCCTTTAATAAAAATCTTCTTTACCTCATACTCTCCCGGACCATCAATCAAAAAGGGATTGCCTTTTATGGCTTTTGTATTATTATGGTCGTGATGATCATGAGTTACAAGTAAAATGTCAGCTGAAAAAGAGGGTGTTTTAAGTCCTACTTTCTTATCAAAGGGATCAATTGCTATTTTTACTTTCTTTCTTCCTTTTGAAACAATAATTTTAAAGCAGGATTGACCTGCCCAAGTAATTTTCATAGTATATCAGTTTTTTAATTCTTGTTTTATTCTTCAATTTTAACAAAATTTTTACAAAAATTCAACTTCTGATTTGGGGGTTGACTTGAAAAAAATGCAATAATATTATATTATGTCATTATTGTGCAAAATATGAAAAAGACTAAAAATTTAATAGGACCACCTTCTGTGGGAGAGATAGTTGAAGGAGAAATTATAGCTAGAGACAGAGCTGCTGTTTTTGTTGATTTGGGGCTTTACGGAACCGGTATAATCTACGGCAGGGAGTATCAAAGAGCAAGAGACTCTTTAAAAAAGGTTGATTTGGGAGATAAGGTCTCAGCTAAAATAGTTGACTTAGAAAACGAAGATGGATACAGAGAACTTTCTCTGAGTCAAGCTGAAAAAGAAATGGCTTGGGAAAAATTAAAAGAGAAAAAGAAAAAAGGAGAAACTATAGATGTCCAAATCCTGGGGGCAAACAAAGGAGGACTTTTATCTAAAGTAAAAAGTATTAAGGCCTTTTTACCTGTTTCCCAGCTTTCACCAGAACACTATCCAAGAGTTGAAGATGGAAATAAAGAAAAGATTCTCAAGAAACTTCAAGAGTTTATTGGAGAAACTTTAGAAGTTAAAATACTTGATTTGGACAAAAAAGAAGATAAATTAATTCTATCTGAAAAAGCAAAAACAAAAGAGGAAATCAAAGAAGTATTGAAAGAATACAAAGAGGGAGATGTAATAAAAGGTAAAATAAGTGGTATTGCAGATTTTGGAGCGTTTATAAAGTTCCCAGCAGAAGAAAAAAAAGAAACTTCTCAAATTGAAGGTCTTTGTCATATATCAGAACTAGATTGGCAACTAATTGAAGACCCTTCAGATATAGTTAAAGTGGGAGATACTATTCAAGCTCAGATTATTAAAATTGATGAAAACAACCAGGTTTTCTTGTCTTTGAAAAGATTGAAAAAGGATCCCTGGAAAGAATTCGAGAAAGAACACCAAAAAGGAGATGTTGTTGAGGGAGAAGTCACAAAGTTTAATCCTTTTGGTGCTTTTGTTCAAATCACCCCTAAAATTCAAGGTCTTTGTCATATTTCTGAGTTTAGAACAAAAGAAAAAATGGAAAATACGTTGGAAATAGGGAAAAAATACAAATTCAAAATCTTATCAATTGAACCAGAACAATATAGAGTAACTTTAACTTTAACAGAGGAATAATATCTTTTTGGAAATAATAAATTTCTATTAACTTGTCTAAACTCTTGACAAGTTTTTTGTTTTAAGTTATAATAGGAATAGTACCTAATATAGACAGGGATAGGGATAGGTCCACAGTAGCGTAGTTTCGACGCAATCCAACCTCAAGGAGGAAGAATCAAATGGGTACCAACACCCATCAGCAAAGCCCTTACGTGAAAGAAATAAACGGACAGGAAGACCCCCAGGTTCCCCAGAATCTGGGCTACGGCGCCAGCCGCGAAGATCTTCGCGCATGGGTTGAGAAAGAGCTCAACCCGGTCCTGGACGAGGCCGAAAAGCTAATCCGGTCCTGTCCGGTCTGCGGGGAGGAGAAGCAGAAAATACAGGACATCGTCTGTGGGGCCTGCTACAGCTCTTTTGAGGACCAGAGAAAGGAGATAGAACAACTTCTCATCTCCGGTTCTCTTGAGGAAATCGAGGAGATCGAGGGTACCAATTCCTTGACGGAGTGGGCCCGAAGGACCGCAGCAAGTTCCATACCCGAGGAAACTCTGCGAAGGTGCAAAGCTATGTATCCCCGGGTGTGGGAGGGATACCGAATCTTGGACCAAGTGGCCTTTAACGTCGCCTGGGCCGAATTGGAGTTTGCCTGCGAAAAGAAGAGCATCTACCTAAGCGACCTCAAACAGAAGGCTGCCCAGAGAAAGAAAGCCTTCTGGGAGAAAGTCGAGGGCAACCGCACGTATAAAATTCTTAGGACGTTCCAGAAAGCTATCAGCTTCCTGGAGAACGTCGTGAACGCCAACTAACCTCTTACAAACCTATAATCCCTGTCTATCCCGAGTCCCTTGCGCTATCCCGCGGGGGACTTTTCTTTTTAATTTAATTATAATTTAGAGTTGATTTCTGAGAATTTTTCTGCTATTGTATAAGGCATAGAGGATAAAAATAATCGTCTAATATTAGTTTTAAGAAAGAATGAATAAATTAATTAAAAACTTTATTTTCATAATCCTGATTTTTCTCATAATCGGAGGCGTTTTTAGTTTAGTTGCCCAGCCCTTTGAGTCCGAAAATAAGATTAGTATAACAGAATTAGCAAAAAAAATTAATCAAGAAGAGGTTAAAAAAATTATTGTTGCGGGGGAAGAATTAACTGTTTTCTACAAAAATGATGAAAAGGCAATCTCCCGAAAAGAATCAGACACTCCCCTGTTTGAAGCCCTTGTAACCTATGGGACCGAAAAAGAAAAATTAAACCAATTAACAGAATCAAACCAATTAACAATTGAGGTTGAAGAAAAAAAAGAAAGTTTAAGTTCTTGGTTATTTCCTTTATTAATTTTTGGAATATTACCTCTGGCTGTCTTCGGAATTTTCTTTTGGTTGCTCTTAAGGCGCGCTAAGGGTGGAGCTATGCAGGCTCTTGATTTTTCGAAAGCAAAAGCCCGTTTGTTTGGGGCCAAGGGCGGAACTAAAGAAAAGGTTACTTTTGACGACGTTGCAGGACTTGAAAACGCCAAAGAAGAATTAAAAGAGGTAGTTGATTTTTTAAAAAAGCCAAAGAAATATTTAAAAATGGGGGCAAGAATTCCTAAAGGAATACTACTGGTGGGCGCTCCTGGAACCGGAAAAACCTTATTAGCCAGAGCGGTAGCAAACGAAGCTAAAGTACCCTTTTATTCAATTTCTGGTTCTGAATTTATTGAGTTATTTGTCGGAGTCGGAGCCAGTGTAACTGGTGATACTCCAATATTAGTTAAAACTGAAAACGAGACCAAGCTTTTGCCAATCTCAGAGCTTGTTGATCAATTCTACCCTCAAAAAAAAGACGATTATGTAATTCCAGTTATAGGGATAAAAACTTTAGGATACAAATCTTTAGATACAAAATTTGGGAGTGCTTCTAAAAACTCAACTAAGAAGTTTTTTGGAAGAAGTTGTTGGCAACAAATAAAAGGTGTTTATCGCCATAAAGTTGATGAAATTTATGAAATTAAATATTTAGGAGGAAAAATTAAAACCACCGGTGATCACAGCGTGTTTGTGCGAGCTAGAAATCTTATTACCCCAAAAAAAGCAAAAGACTTAAATCCTGGAGATATCCTAGTTAATTTACCTTTCAAGGTAAGAAGTACTTTTGTGCCTGGAGTTGGAACAACCCACAAAGTAAAATCTCATCAATTCAAAAAAACAAAAAAGAAGGTTCTACCGATATGGAATAAAAATTTTGAGATTGAGGAGTTAGAAGAAAAATTTAGTTTTGCTTTAGCTAGACAAGGAAAAGTTTACCAACATGAATTAGCTGACCAACTTGGAGTATCTCAAACAACAATCAGCAATTGGCAAAGAAATAAATATCAACCTAGGGACCTTTGGTTAGCGAAGAATTATCAGGAAAGAGAAATTCCTCAGGAAATAAAAACCACCCCCTCTTTAATGAAACTTCTAGGATATTATACCGCTGAAGGAAGAAAAATTGAATATGGAGTAGAATTTATATTTGGCAGCCATGAAAAAAAACTTCATCAAGATTGTATTTCTTTAATGAATAAATTATTAACTAACCAAGAACCATATGTAACTTTTACTGAAGACAATAGTTGTAGAATTGCTTTTTTTGGTAAAGTATTGGGAGAATTTTTTGAAAAACATTGTGGAAATGGTAGTCACCACAAGCATATTCCTGAATTCCTATGGGAACTACCCAAAAATTACTTTTTAAATTATTTAAAGGGGCTTTATAGAGGAGATGGATACACTACCCAAGAAGGAAGGCTAACTGTCAGTTCTGTGAGTCATCAACTTATCAAAGAATTAGCTTGGCTTTGTGCAATGCATGGAATACAAGCAAGTATTAGAGAGGCCAAAACTAAAAAAGGAAGAAAAACTAAGGACAGACCCCTTCCTCAGACTACCTATTGGGTTCTTAGAATTGGAAAGACCTCTCATCCATTTAGAAAAATTAAAAATTCCCCCAATCAACTCAAGAAACCAATTGTTAAAAAGGTTACAAAAAGACCCTACTCTGGCTATGTTTATGATCTTTGTGGTTGCCAAAATGAAGCTTTCTTTGGTGGAGAAAAACCAACTCTTTTGCACAACAGTAGAGTAAGAGATTTATTTTCTACTGCCAAAAAGAACCAACCAGCCATTGTTTTCATTGATGAACTGGATGCTGTTGGCAGAAGAAGAGGAGCTGGAATTGGTGGGGGTCACGATGAAAGAGAACAAACATTGAATCAGATTTTAACTGAAATGGATGGTTTTGAGAGAGAATCTTCTATTATCGTTGCTGCAGCAACGAACAGACCCGATGTCTTAGACCCCGCTCTTTTGAGACCAGGGAGGTTTGACAGGAGAGTGGTCTTAAATCTACCTGATATAAATGACAGAGAAAAGATATTAAAAATTCATTCTAAAGGAAAACCTTTAGATTCGGATTGTAATTTAAGAGAAGTAGCAGAAAGAACTCCAGGATTTTCGGGAGCTGATTTAGCCAATTTAATGAACGAAGCAGCTATACTTGCTGCAAAAAGAAACAAATCTAAAGTTCATCAAGAAGAATTATTAGAATCAATTGAAAAGGTTCTCTTGGGACCCGAAAGAAAAAGTCACGTTTTGTCTGAGCAAGAAAAGAAAATAGCTGCTTTTCACGAGGCAGGACATGCTTTAGCTTCTACTTTCTCTCCCAAAGCAGAACCTGTTAGGAAAATATCAATAATTGCCAGGGGCATGGCAGCGGGCTATACTTTGAAAATGCCAAGAGAGGAGAAAAAAATGAAAACTAAGTCTGAATTTTCAGCAGAACTCACCACCTTATTGGGTGGATATTGTGCTGAGAATATAAAGTTTGGAGAAATAACTACCGGAGCATCAAACGACCTTAAGACAGCAACTCAATTAGCTCGTAAATTGGTTAAAAAATATGGTATGTCTTCTCTAGGGCCTGTAACCTACGGATCAGAAGAAGAAATGGTATTTTTGGGCAATGAAATGGCAGAACAAAAAGATTATTCTGAAAAAGTAGCTTCTAAGATTGATAAAGAAATAAGTAAATTTATAAAGGCTGCTGAAAAAGAAGCAACAAAGGTTTTAAAGAAAAATAAAAAACTACTTAATAAGTTAGCTCAAACTTTAATTGAAAAAGAAACTATAGAAAGAGAAGAATTCGAAAATATAATCGGAAAATACAAAAAAACAAGAAGAAAAAGAAGAAAAAATAAGCGCGTGTAGCTCAGGGGTTAGAGCATTCGTCTTATAAGCGAAAGGTCGATGGTTCAAATCCATCCACGCGCACCAGGGGCGGTTAGCTCAGCTGGCTAGAGCGTCTCATTGACATTGAGGAGGTCACAGGTTCAAGTCCTGTACCGCCCACAGGAAAAATGGTAAATTCAAAATTGAAAATTATCTTCGAAGATAGTAATATCTTAGTTGTTGATAAACCCGCAGGTATTGTTGTTTCCCCTACAGGAAAAACAAAAGAAAAAACTTTAATTGATTTGGCAATAAAAGAGGGGCTGGAGTTAAAAAAAGCAGGGAAAAAACCAAGATACGGGCTAGTTCATAGAATAGACAAGGAAACCTCAGGAATTTTGTTGATAGCAAAAAATAACGAAATCTTAAAATTCTTGCAGGGCCAATTCAAAAAAAGAAAGGTTTTAAAAAAATATCTTGCTTTAGTCTCAGGAAAAGTAAAGATATCTTCAAGAGAAATAAAAACTCAGATAGGAAGAGCAAACAGAAACGGAAAAAAACAAAAGGTTTATTTATCCAGGGGCCCCAAAAGCAAAGGCAAAAGAGAGGCAATAACTAGATATAAGATTTTAGAAGAATTCGACAAATACACCTTATTGGAGGTTTTTCCAAAAACGGGCAGAAAACATCAAATAAGAGTCCATTTGTCTTATATCAATCATCCAGTTATTGGAGATAAAAAATATGGTTTTAAAAATCAACTATCTCCAAAGGGTCTTAATCGTATGTTTTTACATGCTTCTCTGCTTAAAATAAATGTTTCTGAAAAAGAAGAAAGAGAATTTAAATCTCCTTTGCCCAAAGAATTAAATAAAGCTATTGAAAATATTAAATCTTAATTATAAAATTAAAATTCCAAAATTATGTCAGCTGAAGTCAAAACATTTCTTAAATCTCAGTTAAAAGAAGGATTGCCTAAAATAAAACCCGGTGATACTGTTAGAATTCACCAGAAGATTAAAGAGGGTGAGAAAGAAAGAACTCAAATGTTTGAAGGTCTTGTTTTAGCTAAAAAACATGGTGAAGGAATATCATCAACCATTACTCTAAGAACAGAAATATCGGGAGTGGGGGTTGAAAGAATCTTTCCGGTCCATTCCCCTATTATTGAAAAAATAGAGGTTTTAAAGAGAACCAAACCAAGAAAAGCTAAACTTTACTTTTTAAGAAAAGCCAAAGGGAAAAGAGCAAGACTAAAAAAGAAAGACCTTAAAGAAACTCTTGTTTGGGAAAAGCTAAAAGAAAAAGCCGAAAAAAAACAAAAGGAGAAAAAACTCGAAAAAAAACCAAAGGAAAAGGAAAAGAAAGGATCAGAATAAAAAAAAGAACAAAAGGAGTCAACATCCACCAAAGACAAGAAGACGGAAATAAAAAAAGATGAAACCCAAAAGAAAAGATTAAATGGTCGCTAAATCTTGCTTGTGCTGTGGGTCTTATTACAACAGATGGAAGTTTATCTATTGATGGATATCATATAGTCCTTGTGTCTAAAGATATTCAATTATTAAAAACTTTTAAGAGGTGTCTTAATTTAAAAAACAAAATCGGCCCAAGAAGTAACGGTCTTTCAATAAAAAAAGATTATCATCATATCCAACTCGGAGATGTAATGCTTTATAGACGGCTCTTGAAAATAGGTTTAACCCCAAACAAAGCAAAAACAATAGGTAAATTAAGAATTCCCAACAAATATTTTTTCGATTTTTTAAGAGGGGTTTTTGATAGTGATGGCTCTTGTAATGGTTATTGAGACAATAGATGGAATAGCAGTTTTATGTTTTATACTAAATTTACTTCCGCGAGCAAAAAACATATTCTCTGGCTTAGATTTAAAATAAACAAACTATTACATATAAGCGGCAGTTTAGATTGCTTAAGCAGACACAGCAAAAATTATCTTTACCAATTAAAATATGCCAAAAAGGAATCAAAAATATTAATCTCAAAAATATATTACAAAAGAAATTTACCCTGTCTTGAACGTAAGCGCAAGAAAATAAAAACTATTTTAAGAACAGATAACAAAGGAGCAAAAAGAATATAAACTTAAATGGGCGAGTGCTGGAATTGGCAGACAGCTGCGGTTGAGGGCCGTAGGTCTTTATAGACGTGAGGGTTCAAGTCCCTCCTCGCCCACAAGAGAAGAAATTCCTTATGGGCGGCTAGCTCAACGGTGGAGCGTCGCGTTTACATCGCGAAGGTTATAGGTTCAAATCCTATGCCGCCCACTTAAATTTATTTTAAAATCTGTTACAATTTATATATGCCGCGGTAGCTCAGGTAGTAGAGCGTCGCTCTGAAAAAGCGAAGGTTCATCAGTGCAAGTCTGATCCGCGGCACAAAGGGCGGGAGTAGCTTAGTGGTAGAGCGTCTCGTTGCCAACGAGAAGATCGCGGGTTCAAATCCCGTCTCCCGCTCATAATTTTAAAAGGGTTCCTTTTGGAACCTTTTTTAAAAAAGGGAGTTGACAGTTAATTTTAGATAAATATAATGAAAAGAATGAACAAGAATATAAAATATCTTTTCAATTTGAAATACATCCTAACTATTTCAATGGGAACAATAGTTTTATTGGGAATTTTGCCAACGTTTGAAGCAAATACAGTAAGTTCTAATATTAAAGAAATCCTTGCTTTATCGGAGGGAAATTTAGTTTTTGTTGGAAACAATAGTCTTTTTTCAATATCTAAGGTTACAAGCCCTGATTCAAAACCCGTCCAGAAAGTAAGAGTAATTGCTACTGCTTATTCAAGCTCTGTTTGGCAAACCGATGACACCCCTTTTATTACTGCAGCTGGAACAAGAGTTAGAGACGGAATAGTAGCAAATAATTATTTACCCTTTGGCACAAAGATAAAAATTCCAGACCTTTTTGGTGATAAAATATTTACAGTCGAAGATAGAATGAACTGGAGAAAAGGAAATTATCAAATAGATATTTGGTTTCCTTCTTATTCTGAAGCAAAAAACTTTGGGGCTCAAACAACTCATATTGAGATTTTGGAGATATAATTTTTTAAAATAGAAATTAAAAAAGCCGGTTTCATACCGGTATTTTTATTGTTTTTTCTGTTTTCTATTCTTTAACCACGAAAGTAGGAACCGCTATTCCTCCCCGAGCAATATTTGAAATATAAGAATTAGAGATTCTGGTTAAACAGGTAGTATGCTTTTTGTTTAAAACCAAAGCGTTATGATTAACTTTTTCTTGAAAAATTTTACCTTATTTCCTCTAAATTTAAGGAATATTTCTCGGATTGTTTAATAAGTTCTTCTTTGAATATTATTTTCTCTGAACCCTAGACCGCTCTCTTGGGTTCGTCTTATTTCATTAAATAGTTAGTTTTCTAATTTACTTTTAAGATCCATTTAATAAAGAAACTTCTTCAACTAATTTCTGAACTAAAACTATTTCTTTGAAGAGCTTCTTGGAATGGTTAAAGGCAATTTTAGAAGCAATATTTTGTGATAATCTTTCTTTAAGATTTTTGTGTCCCAGTTTTTTGGCTTCGCAAATAATTTCATCAGAAAGCGTCTTCTTGTCTTTTAACATTTTCTCTAAGGGACCCAAAAGTTTTCTTTTCTTTTTGAGGGTGAAAGATTCAGCTAAATCAAATAATTTCTGGGAATAATTAAGAATAATTTTTTCATCAAACCCCTTTAAAACTGAAGCCCTCTGGAGGGTTTTTTTAACATAAGAAAAAGGAGGTATATGAATTGTCTTTCTCTTCAAATAGAAAGGTCTTTTAATGGCTACTTCTGAAACTTTAACTTTATAAAATCCCTGTTGGATTGTCTTAAGTATTGATTTAACAAGAAAAGAAACAGACATTATATTCATGGGGTGGTTCATATCCATACCTCTTTGTTCTAAGGTGCCATGAGTATTAACCTTGACTGGTGTCCAGTTTGTAATTAGTTTCGACTTATAATTTGGTTTAAATCCCGCCTCTTTGCATGAACTCGTTCTATCTTCGTAAAGATTTTCAATAAAATGAAGTATGTCTGTAACTGTTCTTTGGTAGGAAGGTAATATTTTGGACATAGGAGAATCAAATTGGAATCTAAAAGGAACTCCTCCACTTGGTTTTAAACATTCGTCTCTTCTGTAAATTATTGCTCTTGCATCTTTAGCAAAGTGATATCCTTGATAAAAAGGAGAGGATTGCATGAAAGTGGTCAAAGCGGGATCAGCAGCAATCAGGAAATTATAAGAATCAACTAGGGTTTTCTGAACCTTAGAACCAATCATTCTCTTTAGGGTTAATTTTTTACTGTTAAATGTACCCCTGGGGAGAACATAATGACAATGATAACCGAAAACACGCCCAGATCTAATAAATTTTCTTCCAAACAACCCTGCTGCAACCTTATATTCTTTTTTTCTCATTTTGGGAACAAATTTGCCGGGATAAGTTCCCAAGGGACAAAGTGTTAAATTCTCTTTTTCGGCAACATAAAGAAGGTTTTTCAAATTATCAAGGAAGGTCTTAGCAGTATCTGTAACTTCGTGGCTAGGATAACTTCCGATTTCTATCTCGCTTTTCCCACATTCTTTTCTAATCTCGTTTCCTGTCTTGCTCTTTTTTGGATTAACTTTTTTAAGCAAGAGATCAGCTTTGTTAGCTGGTTTGCCTTTTTCATCTAAAATCAGAAATTCTCCCTCAAATCCTAGTTTTAATCTTTTGAGGGGTCTTTTCTTCTTTCTACTTCTTTTTGAACCGTTTTTCTTTGTTTTTTTGTTTGAACCAACCATAAATAGCCTTATATCTTAAAATCCCGCTTTAGGCGGGATATACCTATTATCTCAAAAAATAGATTAATGTCAAGACCCCCAAAGTGGAAAAAATATTTTAAGTAAAAATGGGTAAAATTAAATATTTTGAAGAAATATTTGAGATATATTCTTTTTATAATAAAAAGTACTAACTTAGTACTCTTTGGTGCCCGAGGTGGGACTCGAACCCACATGGGATATAATCCCAGTTGATTTTAAGTCAACCCTGTATGCCAATTCCAGCACCCGGGCTTTGAGGCGCGGGCGAGATTTGCACTCGCGTATGTCGGTTTTGCAAACCGATGCCTTGCTACTTGGCTACCGCGCCACCTTTTAATTTTAGCATTTTCAACCCTTTTTTCAATTATTTTTATTTTATTTTTTCTTCTTTTTTATCTTATCTAGAATCTTTTCAATTCTATCTGCTTCTCTTGTTTTTTTCTCTTCTTTGAATTCAATTTTAGGGGTTTGCTTTGTTTTTATTCTTTTGCCTAATTTTTTTTGCAGTTTTCTCCTGTTTTGATTCAAAAATTTAATAATATTCTCAAAGTGTTTTTCTGGTATAACACTTATGTATACTTTAGTTTTGTTTAAATCAAGTGAGGTTTCTACTCTAGTTAAAGTAACCAAAACATCTTTGGGAAAGCTTGCTTTCTCCAAGATTATATCCGAAAGCTCTCTTTTTATCAATTCGTTTACTTTCCTAATTCTATCTGACATAGAAACTTAAATTTTCTTTTTTTCTTCTGTGTATAAAAGCAAGGTATCTCCCTTCTGTATTTTAGTATCTCCTTCGTACAATATTCCACATTCTTCTCCTTTTTTTAACTTCTCTGCATCTCTTTTGTTTTGTTGGAGACTAACAACCTTACCTTTTCCAATTTTTTCTTCGTCTCTGACAATCTCTATCTTAGCTCCTTTTCTTGCCTCCCCTTCTATTACTTTACCACCTATTATCTGACGGGTTTTCCTGGTTCTAAAGATTACCAAAACCCTAACCTTCCCTAGGTCTTCTCTTACTATTTTTGGAGTTATTTTTTTCTCCATGGCCCCTCTTACTCCCTGAATTAATTCGTAAATAATATCGTATGTTTTTATCTTCGGTTTTTCTTTGTATTTTCTGAGAGCTTTTTCTGCTGATTGATTTACTTTTACCCTAAACCCCGCAATGTAAGCACTTGACATTTCAGCTAATTTCACATCAGAGTCTGTAATTTCCCCAACCTCACTTTTTAAAATCCTTAAAGTTACTTTCTCTTGGGGTAAATTTTTTAAAACATTTTCAATTGCCTCTAAAGAACCAGAGACATCTGCCTTCAAAATTATATTAAGAACCTCTTTGTTTTCTTCTTTTACAAACACTTGAGAAGGAGTTCCTTTCTCTTTTTCTATCCTCTCTAAGGCCTCCTCAACAGAAGAGTAGACCTTAAATCTATCTCCTATCTGAGGGACTTTTTCAAACCCTAAAACAATAACGGGCTGGGAAGGAAAAGATTCTTTTATTCTTTTTCCCTGAAAATCCTCCAAACTTTTAATTTTAGCATAGGTTGTATGAGTTCCAATAATATCTTTTTCTTTTAAGGTTCCTTTTTTTAAAATTAAAGTTGCCATAGGACCTTTGAAATGATCCAAATGGGCTTCAATTACTGTACCCTCAGAAGGAGATTCTGTATCTCTTTTGAGTTCTTCCATTTCAGCAACCAAAGAGACTAGTTCCAAAAGTTCATCAATACCTTCTTTGGTTTTTGCTGAGGTCTCAACAGAGGGGATATCACCCCCCATAGATTCTACCAAAACTTCACTCTCTGACAATTCTCTTTTTGCTTTCTCTGGATCTGCTTTGGGCTTATCTATTTTATTCAAAGCAACTATCATAGGAATTTCTGCTTTCTTGACAGCTAAAATTGCTTCTTTGGTCTGTTCTCGGACTCCTTCTGCAGCATCAACCACTAAAATAGCGATATCTGCTGTTTTGGCTCCCCGGGATCTCATGGCAGAGAAAGCTTCATGTCCCGGAGTATCAATAAAAGTAATCTTTTTCCCTTTATGTTCAACTTCGTAAGCTCCAATATGTTGAGTAATTCCTCCTGCTTCCCCTGCTATGATATTAGATTTTCTAATATAATCTAAAATCGCTGTGTTATGAATAAACATCCTCTCAGCTACAAAATTATGTGACTCAGAAACAGTAAGGTCGTAGACAAACTTAGATTTATTTTCAATTCTTTTTTTATTTTTTACCTTCACACAACTAATTTCTCCAGGATTAAGTAGGTTTTTCACTGCTGGCAAAGAAAATATTTCCGGAAGAACAATTTTATTCTTCCATTTTAATAATTTTTTCAAAAAATGTCTGGATAAAAACTCATAAGAGCGATATTTAGAAAAATACGGAAATAAGTGCTCATCAATATAAAAAGATTTTAAGTTTTTACCAGGAAGTGGAGTTAGGTCAAAAATCCGACTAGTCGAAGTCTTTGATAAAGCTTCTTTAATTTTTTCTTTCTTTTTTTGGTGTTTCACTGGAAAATTTTTAAAAAATTTCAACAGATAAGGCTTATTAGCAATTCTTAGAGAAAAATATGTCTTTTTTTTGTTCCAACCAGGAGCTTTTTTCCTATTCTTATATATTGCAGAGTGAATACCAAAATATAAAAGATAGATAGAAATCTTTTTAACTAATATTTGGCTTTTTGAGACAAATTCAATGGAATGATTAGATTGAGAAATATAACCATCTGTATCAAACCATCCGGCTATAAATCCTTTACTAAAAGAGGGGGTCCAAAATAATTCTGGAAATTTTATTTTTTTACTCTTCTTCTCTAATGGAAAATCCGCAATATCAACCAGGAATCTAGTCATTGTTTTCCAGCCTTTGTTTACAATTTTATATCCTGTTTTTCTTTTAACTAATTTAGTAGAAATACCAAAAAGTTTTTCTATATATTTTCTAAAGGTAGTTTGAATTTGGGGATTTGAGTTATAAAGAGTCCCATGTTCAGTCTTTCCGTCGCCTGCCAGACAACCAAGGATATATCCTAGTTTTTTGAGATCGTCAGGGAGAGATGGCAATTTAATTTTTGCCCCCCTATGACTAACTCGTTGTCTTTCATCTGAATGTTTTATAAATTCAATCATTTCATATAATTCTTCAAAGGGAATCTTTAAAAATCGTCCAACTTTTACAAAATCTCTTGCTCTCAGCCTTTTTTTCGAAAGGGCATTATAGGGCCTAGTGGAGAATAATCCTTTTCGGTAAAGATCCTGTTTGTTAACAATTCTAAGTTTGTTAAAAAATTTATTTCCTTTATTTTGATTTAAAAAAACAATAAGATTATCTATTCTGGCAAGTCTCCCCATTAGTTCTTTTTTCATTTCTTTTATCTTTTTAGAAAAACTCATTTTTTGAGGTACTAAGATAAAATCTTTTTTCTCTAGGGAATCCGCTTTTTTTTGTATAATTTTACCCTTAGAAGTAAGAACAAAAAAAGGATGTTCAGGCGTAACTTCAATAGTATCACCGGAAGCGAGTTCTACTTTAATAATTTTATTGGAAGATTTTAGCTTCCAAATTTGACTAATTCTTTTCTTAGAACTTTTTTTTCCATCAAAACTGAAAACCTTTAAAGATTGGTTAGGTTGAGTTACCCAACCCTCTTTCTTGTCTGTTTTAACATAATGCTTTCTCTTTTTTTGTCCATATTTTCTCCAAATTTCTTTGATAGTCAAAATTTTTCCGTTAGATAATGGAACGAGAGTATTTGGAGTAACACATTTTCCATGATCAACATGACCTAAAACAACCACGACTGGTGGCCTTGTTTTCGCTCTATTTTCCTGTGATTTTTCTTCTTTTTTCATAATCTTAAGGTTTTATTGCTTCTTTAAGCGCTTTCTCTTCTTCTTTTGACAATGGATATTTAGATTTACCTTTCGCTATCGGTTTGCCGTAAGTTCTGTTTCCTTCTCTTGTATACAGACTTGATATTACAAAACCATTATTTTCCTCATCCAAAAGAGCAACGACAAAACTTTGATTTCCTCCCACATCGCCAAAAGGATTAAACCTTACTATTCCTAGTTTTTGAAAAGATTTTCTTGAAATCTCCTCCAATTCTGAAATTCTATTAATTATTTCCTTTATTTTTTTTCTTTGGTTTTCCGTTTTTTTAATTTGTTTGGAAATTACTTCTTCTAGGTTTTTTGCTTTTTTACCTTCAAAGAATAAGCTAATTCTCTTTCTTAAATTTAAAATGTAAAACAACAAAAATAGATTAAAAATAGCTAAAAATATAATTAAAGCAAGCAAAATAAGGTCAGCTGTTTGGAAAAAATAAAGATTAATCATATAGGGTTATGTTACCTCAAACAATTGTTTTTTTCAATAAAAATATCAGCTCCATTACAGAAGCTGAAAAAGAAGCGGCGGGAGTAGGATTTGAACCTACGGTTCGTATAAACGAACAGCTGTTTTCGAAACAGCCCTGTTAAACCAGACTCCAGCACCCCGCCAAAAGGTTGTGGACCCAGTGGGAGTTGAACCCACGACTCGTCCATGCCGAGGACGTGTTTTGCCACTAGACTATGGGCCCAAGTTTAAGAATCTGAAGATTTTTTTAAAATAATATTATACCAATCATTATCGAAATAGAATTCATGCAGAACGAGCCCACAAATTCCACCAAAAACTATTTTAGGGAGAACAGCAAACCAACCCGTTATTACAACAACAAAAAGAATTATGGTTCCTACCATCCAATGATGTAGATGAACCTTCCATTCCCCCAAACCAATAAATATTCTTTTCAGCTTGCCTTGGTTCACGGCTTTTATTATAAAACCACTTATTAGGAAGCCTATTACGATTCCTGTTCCAAACAAAAAAGAAATATAGAAAGAAACAATTAAAGAAGCGCTCGGAAATAGTATTTTTCTTTTTTTTCTAGGCATAGATTTTTATCTCAGTGCCCCCGGCAGGAGTTGAACCCACATCGGGGGTTTAGGAAACCCCTGTTCTCTCCGTTGAACTACGGGGGCAGTTAATACTAAATTTAACACTTAAGAGATTATAACAAAAATCAACTTAATTTTCAATTGTTCGCATTTAGTAAGCTAAAATCTGACCGAAGGAAACTTGATTCTGTAATATATTTT